>USBM01000024.1 GCA_900552885.1 uncultured Clostridium sp.
AGTCTATTATAATATAAAACAATTGTAGAATCAAAATGTATTTACAATTATTTCTTATAACGCTCTAAGAATTCCTCATATCCTTTTCTTCTAAGCTTGCAGCTTGGACAATGTCCACAGCCGTCTCCCTTAATTCCATTGTAACAGGTAAGTGTCATATCATGAACCAATTCTAATCCATTCAGATCGTCTGCTAATTTCCATGTATCCGCCTTGTCAATCCACATAAGCGGGGTCTCGATACAGAATGTATAATCCATCGCCAGGTTAAGCGTCGTATTCAACGACTTAATAAATACATCCCTGCAATCCGGGTATCCTGAGAAATCACTCTGTGAAACACCTGTGATCAGATCGGTAATTCCTCTCTGCTTTGCAAATACAGCAGCAAATGTTAAAAATAACATATTTCTTCCGTCTACAACGCTGTTTGGAGCCCCTTCTGCCGGTGCATTCTCATCTACTGTAATATCGGAACGGGTGAGAGAATTCGGTGCTAACTGGTTGAGAAGCTCCATATCCATCACATGCCATTCTACCCCTAACTTCTCTGTGATCTCTTTGGCACAATCTAACTCTGCTTTGTGTTTCTGTCCATAATCAAAGGAGACTGCAACCACTTCCTTGTATCGGTCTAACGCCCATAACAGACAGGTTGTACTATCCTGTCCACCACTAAATACGACTAATGCTGCATCCTTATTTCTTGTATTCATATTCATCTTTCATTCCTCCATATCTTTACTTTAACATCAATAATAACTTATTCTGTAATGTCATATCTGTCTCAAATCGTCCACGGAACGTTGTCGTAACTGTCTTTGCGGACGGTTTCTTAATTCCCCGTGCTGTCATACAGCTATGATTGCCCTCAATATAAACCGCTACATCATCCGAACCGGTTGCCTTGCTGATCACATCCGCAATATCCGTTCCGATCCGCTCCTGCAATTGCAGCCGTTTCGCCACCATATCTGCAATTCTTGCAATCTTACTGAGTCCGATCACCCGTTTGTCAGGAATATACGCCACCGTAACCTTCATGTCATACATCAGTGCCATATGATGTTCACAGTAACTGAATACCTCGATATCTTTTACTACCACCATATCATTGCCGCCCTCTTCCGGAACCTCAAAGCTCTTTGCATACATCTTTGCGATCTCGTCATTGGTATAATTCATTCCTTCAAACACTTCTGCGTACATACGTGCCACGCGGTCCGGTGTTTCTTTCAATCCCTCTCTGTCAGGATCATCTCCTAACGCAACCAGAATTCCTCTGATGTGTTCTTTAATTGCTTCCTGGTCAATTGCCATAATACCCTTCCTTTCTATACACCCCGTTTGTCCGGGTCCCATATGAATTTGTGTAACTGCAATTGCACATTTACTCCATTCATCTTGTGTTCCACTACATAATCCACAATCTCTGCCGGTTCAATCTTACCAAAGCATGGGCTTAAGTATATTCCACATCCTTTTGCCACAAGCTCATACTGTTCTATGATCTGTCTTGCTTTATCCAGATCTCGTCTGCTTCCCACTACAAACTTCGCAGTATCAACCGATCGCATATTCTCATAATTGGATAAACACATCTTATCTTCCATACCACTTACTGCTGTCTTATAGTCCAGTGTAAATGTAACATTATCTGTTGTATCCTGACTGCTATACGGCGTGATATCCACGCTGCCATTTGTCTCTATCTCAACCCTGATCTCCCTGTATTTACGCAATTGCTCTAATAACTCTTGGATTCCCTTTTGCAATAATGGTTCTCCGCCGGTCAGTGTAATATTGTGCACACCGGATTTCCTGATCTCATCCACTAATTCTTCTGTTGTATATACCCTGTATGCGACATCCGGTTCATTTGCCCACTTTGTATCGCAATACTCACATTGCAGATTGCATCCTGCAAACCGAATGAACAATGCCAACTGCCCGGCCAGCCGGCCTTCGCCATTAATACTTACAAACTGTTCCACCACACGAAATTGTGCCATAATTACCTCTTCCTTTCCTACCGGCTATACCCTGCACAATTATTCGGTGTCTCATACACCTTAACAAGCACCACCTGATATTCCATATCCTCTAATTCATCATAAAAATATTCTGCCAGATTCTCCGCAGTTGGGCGAAATGGCATTTCCACAATGCGAAACTCTTCCTCTAACAATGCTTCCTTCGTCGTTTCTTTCAGGCTTCCCTCTTCTATGATCAGACAGTGATCAAGATCATCTGCTAACCGCTTCAAATCGTCTTTCAATGTGCGGAAATCCACAACCATTCCACGGATCTGCCCATCTTCTACCAATTTCTCCGCTGCAACGGTTACCTCTATATTCCAACGATGTCCGTGAATGTTACTGCATTTTCCCTCATAGCCCTTCAAAAAATGAGCACTGTCAAAGCTTGCATTGGTCTGTAATGTATACATAATTTCCTATTTCCTTTCTACTCCCGCTTGTATGCCTATTCGCATGCTTTGCGGATTATAACAATATAAAAGGACACCCCTACCCGGTACTGAGTATAAGTGTCCTGATTCATATCTCATGTCATCTTATCCATTCAGCCCTAGTTTTGTTTATAGACAGGATGGTACCAATGAACTGTCTGTTATCATATAATTATAAATCTAATATCTTACGTACAACCTGCTCCATCTCGCTCTTATCACATACGGTATCGTGTATTACTGCTGCACTTCGGATATCCTCAATCGCCTGTGGAATTGCTACTCCTGAGATCTTGTTAAGCTCATCCACTAATTCAAAGTCAGACTGTGTGGCGTATTTCTCATCAATAGCCTCCATAACACTTCTCGTAAACTTATACGGGCTTGCAGTAGATGCGATCACGGTAGGTGTTGTATCCTTTGTTTCCGTCACATACTTATCATATACAGTTGCTGCAACTGCGGTATGAGTATCCATAATATAATCATCTGACTCATAGACCTTTTTAATCGTCTTCGCAGTCTCTTCTTCACTTGCATAATTACCATAGAACTCAGCAAGCTTTGCCTTCATCTCTGGTGTAATCTCATATCTTCCTTCTGTATTAAGTGCATTCATCAATTCCGCATCTTTTTTTGCATCATCCCCTGCAATATGATAGATCAGACGCTCTAAATTGCTGGAGATCAGAATATCCATAGATGGTGAAGTCGTAAGAATAAACTCACGATTCTTATCATACACACCTGTCTCAAAGAAATCATATAATACTTTATTCTCATTCGAAGCACAGATAAATTTGGCAATTGGAAGTCCCATCTCTTTTGCATAGTAAGCAGCAAGAATGTTACCAAAGTTACCAGTCGGTACAACGACATTAATCTTGTCCCCTGCCTTGATCTCGCCATTTGCAACTAAACGGGTATACGCATATACATAATATACCATTTGAGGAACCAGACGGCCGATATTGATGGAATTTGCAGAAGAGAACTGATAGCCCTTTGCATCCATTGCCTTGGCAAGTTCTTTATCATTAAACATATTCTTAACACCAGTCTGTGCATCATCAAAATTACCGATAATGCCAACAACTGATGTATTATCTCCCTTTTGAGTTACCATCTGCTTTTCCTGGATCGGACTTACACCGTTCTTTGGATAAAATACTATGATCTTCGTACCTGGTACATCCGCGAAACCAGCCAGTGCAGCCTTACCTGTATCACCGGATGTTGCGGTCAGAATTACAATCTCATTCTGAATCCGGTTCTTCTTAGCCGAAGTCACTAATAAATATGGCAGAATAGAAAGAGCCATATCCTTAAATGCAATCGTTGAACCATGGAATAACTCCAAATAGTGTGCACCTGCTTTGTTGACCAATGGTGCGATCACCGGTGTATCAAACTTCTTATCATATGCACTGTTAATACAATACTTCAATTCCTCTTCCGTAAAATCACTAAGCATTCTGCTCATTACTTCATATGCAACTTCCTGATAACTCATCTTTGCCAGATCATTCAGATCCACATCCAATGCAGGGATTGCATCCGGAACAAACAAGCCACCATTCTCTGCTAAACCTTTCAGAATTGCCTGGGATGCGGTTGCTGTTTCATTACTGTTTCTTGTACTTTTGTAAGTTACTGCCATTCTTTTATCCTCTTTTCACATATATTTCATTGACCCTATTCTAGCCCGGGTTCCAATAATCCACTACTCTGCTAAATATACTTCCATTGTACGTCTTCCCCAACGAACTGCCTCTTTATGTGTCATAAAAAACATATCAATACGATTACCCTTGATCGCACCGCCTCTGTCTTCCGCCACATAGACTTGTCCATTGATCACAACTTTTGTTCCAAACGGTATTACACTTGTATCCACCGCTATTGTATGATTCGATGTCGGTACTGTACCACTTGCTGTACGATTCCTTCCTGAATACACACCGCAACAGATTCGACAGGTACAATATGCCGTTATTACAAACTTGCCAAGTTTCTCTCCATGATCCGATGCATATACGGGCTCTCCGACCTGTCCTCCCCGCGATGCAGTTGCTCCGGTTCCGGTATCACTGCTGTCTCCGGTATCAATTGCAACACGACCGGAGCCACCACCACTACCACCATTCTCAATCTGCAATGCGATCTGACGCATCTTTTCTCTCTTTGCCTGTTCTGCCATCTGTTTGGCAAGAAGTGCCTTACGCTCCGCCTCTTCTTTCTCAGCTTTCGCTTTCTCATATGCCAGACGGTCTGCTGTTTTCTCACTCATAGCTGTCAAATCGTTCACAGCACGAATCTGTTCTAACTGCTCCGTATCATAGTACTCATCTAATGTATTCATCCGGGCAAGCTGCAGATCATCCATGTATCCGTATTTCATAGTATCATAGCTTACTTTCTGTACTTTGTGTAACGCAGGTACTGCATAATTCTCATTCGCTGCTGCGACCGAAACACTACTCAGCTTTCCCGGCAATTCTCCTGCGGTCACCACTACGCGATACCCAAACACCACGATCAGCAAAGCAAAGAATGTTAACAAAAGAATTCCTATTATTGTCTTAACTTGTATTCGCTTCTTCATCCCCAAATCGCCTTCTTCATCATATACGACATATGTATTTAGATTATATGGTCTCTTCGATAAAAGGTCAAGTATTTTCGCTTGTCGGAATAAGAAACTTGAATTTTTCATCGTCTCACGTATAATAAAAATTATCCAAAAGCAGAAAGGAGTCATATTTGTATGCATGGATATCCCGGCGTATCGTGCGCTACCAAAAAGAATGGTGATGTCTATTACCGCAGTTCCATCACTGTACATGGCAAACATATCAGTCTCGGAAGTTTCTCTTCCAAGGTTCAGGCCTCTGCCGCTTATCAGGAGGCATGTGCAATCCTTCATCAGAACAAGGGAACGATTACATCCTATCCGAATGATTGTGCCTTAGACTTTAACAAATACGTTAGTATACTTAATCTGCGGGACAGTGGACTTGACTCCAAAACTCCCACCTACCTGCACAAGTCTTATTTCTACTATTATATAACGCCGGAACGATACTTTATCTTTGACCGGGAAGATCTGTTCTTCTATGCCTCACACACCATTCAATTTCGCGGCGGCTATTATTTTGTATGTGATTACGGAAGTCAGTATAACATTCTGTCCCGCTACGGTATACACAACTATGCCCGGAAGGGAACAGACTATATTTTCGCAAACGGAAATGAATTTGATTTTCGTTACGAAAACATTCAGGTAATCAACGACTACATGGGTGTTCGTAAGTTAGAAAATGTGACTCCTGCCATGTACGAAGCTGTAATCCATATTCAGGGAAATTATATTATCGGCCGGTATCCTGATGCAGCTACTGCTGCCATTGCCTATAACAAAGCTGCTGATCATCTGCACGCAAAGGGAATTGGCCGCAATTATGTCCGAAACTATATTTATTCCTATTCAGCCAGACAATACAAGGCTGTCTACGAACAGATACACATTTCCAATAAGATCCTTAATTATCCGGCATCTCCTTCCGAAAAAGGGATTGAAGAATGACAGATAGTGTGCTACAATCAAGTCCGACTTGGACAAATGATCGCGGCTGCAGAGACGAAAGGCTGCAGGTGAGGAAAGTCCGGGCTTCATAGGGCAGGGTGCCGGATAACGTCCGGTGGAGGCGACTCCCAGGCTAGTGCAACAGAAATATACCGCCAGGCAACTGGTAAGGGTGGAAAGGCGAGGTAAGAGCTCACCGCTGCCTTGGTAACAAGACAGGCTCTGTAAACCCCACTCGAAGCAAGACCGAACAGAAAACAATGTGGCGGCCCGTCACGTTTTCGGGTAGGTTGCTTGAACCTGTTGGTAACAACAGGTCTAGATAGATGATCATTCAACGACATAACCCGGCTTATCGGCCAAGTCATTTTCTTGCAAATAATTAACAGAAGAAGAGACGCAGATAGTAACTTTACCACTCTGCGTCTCTTCTTCTCTATTCCGATTCTAATTCAAACTTATTGGTCACTTCGCCTGCGTTAATAACGCTTTCCCTTCCTGCCAGTAAAAACAATAATCAATCAAACTGACGGAAGTATGCGGATATCTCACTAACAATTCTTCTCTCGTATATGACTTCGAGCATATCTCAGCCATCAGGGTACGGATCTCCCAGATCATATCCTGTCTTGATTCTCTATCTAACAGAGAAAATATGTACTGACTCTTATACGGAAGATGCGCATAGATATCATCTACCATTGTGTCTACCGATACATTCTGATTCCGATAATCATCAATCAACTCAAACACCTGATACTTCTCATCATTCGGAATTCCGGCATGCCGCGCAATCAGAATGGATGCCAGCTCTTCGGTACTCTTATTCTGATAACCGAACTTATCAATATTGTAATCTGCGAAAGTATCTACCAGCATCTGTAAATGATGTCTGATCTGATACTGTGGAAGTTCTGCACAAAAATCCGTCAATTCATCATGAATTCCGTTCTCCTCATTCCAATAGATCAGTGCATATACCCAATACACCAAATAACAGATCATAATATCATCGATACCATCCTTGCGGTCTGTAAAAGCAAAGGCTGACTTAAGCTTAGCACCCAAGCTCTTAAAATCCGTCTCGCTAAGTGTCAAATCACTTAACAGCCTGATATTCGGTATCTGTGTCTCAAAATATGCTTTCATCTGCGGTAGATCAAATTTTTGTCCTGATACACCCATAAACAGCCCTTCTTAAACACATTTTGTATATTATAACATACCTATTTGAGATTGTCACTATATTGCACAAATTTTTCATATTTTTTTATAGTTATTTCACAATATTTTCATATTATGGACAGTTCTCGACAATTCAATTCTTTCTTTTCAATAAACCGCCTTTATTCGATATTGTGTTGATTTATTCTATACAGGGAAACAACTACCGCCAACAAATTCTCTCAAAATACTGTTATTCGGTATAGACTCCGAACCAACTGCCAAAAAATAATCTAAAAATTTGAGCAGGCGCTTGGCTTCCTGATACTCCGGACATTCCTTCGGAATTGCAAATAACAACGGTTCTACATACGGCTTGATCACACTAAGTTCATAGATCAGTGCCGAATTAAACATAACATCTGCTTCTTCCTGATAAGGGAATATATTGTGCTCCTCTCCTCGCCGTACCGAATCCCACATTGCAATCGTTTTTTGTGCATTGTGTCCTCTTGTTCTGGCATCTCTCACAATACGCCGGATCAGACGTCCGTCCGTTGTTGCGATCCGGTTATGTTCATCTACATTTAACTGGGTCAGTGCACTAATATAGATACGAAACTTACTGTCGTCCGGCAACTGCTTTGAAACTTCCGGATTCAATCCATGGATTCCTTCAATTACCAATACATCATTATCATGAAGCTGCAATGTATCTCCCTTATATTCCCTTTCCCCGATCAGGAAATTAAATGTCGGCATCGCAACTTCTTCTCCCTGCAGCAGACGATACATATCCTGATTAAACTGCTTTACATCTAACGCCTCCAGACACTCAAAATCAAAGTTACCCTCTGCATCTCTTGGTGTATACTTGCGATCCACAAAGTAATTATCCATTGCGATCGGATGCGGATGCATGCCAAGTGCCCGCAGTTGAATACTCAACCGATGAGAAAATGAGGTTTTTCCCGAAGAACTCGGGCCTGCGATCAATACAAACTTCTTATCCTGCTGTTTGATTGTCTCCGCAATCTCTGCAATCCTTTTTTCCTGCAATGCCTCCTGCACCAGCATAAGATCGCTGATCTCTCCTGCTGCTATCGCATCATTCAATCCTCCTACCGTATCTACATTCAGCATAACGCCCCAGTCATCGGACTGTTTCAACACTTGAAACAGCTTATTCTGCGGACGAAATTCCGGCACAACACAAGGATCCTTTCTTGCCGGCATCTGCAATACGAATCCCTCTTCATACAAATACAATGTAAAATATTTGAGGTATCCGGTTGAAGGTACCATAAATCCATAATAATAATCCTCAAATTCCTCTAACAGATACGCATTTGCATTCGATGCACGTCTGTATTTGAACAGCTGTACTTTATCTTTTCTTCCCTGTGCAGAAAACCGTTTAACCAGATCATGTGCATTATATGTATGTTTCTCAATCGGCAGGTCCGCATCTGCCAGTTCCTGCATCCGTACTGTAACTTTATCTAATAATTCCTGTGACAGCTTCACCTGCTTACTGTTAAGTTCGCAATATAACCCCTTACTCAAAGAGAACAAAACGCGAATTCTTCCCGTGGCATCCTGTCTCTTTAATACATCCCGAAACGCCTTCAGCATCATCAACACCATACTTCTTCTGTACGTCTCGCTACCAATCTTATCAGATGTACACACGAATGTAATCTGTGCATGCTCCTTCACCGGCTTAAACAACTCACATAAATGCCGGTTCTGATACGCTAACACAATCTGCCCATTCCCGCAGTTTCCGTACTGTTTTGCCACCTGTTCTAATGTTGTTCCCTCTTCTACCTTGTGTGTAACCCCATCTACTGTAATCTGCATCATATATACTGCCTCCTTCTCTCGCTGCTATAACACCTGTACCGGACATCCGGTATCCATCTCTAATATCGTAAGATCCGTTCCCTTCCAATGTGTCTTCATATAATCACTGATATATCGTATAAAGATATGCTCCAACCCGTAGTGCGTGGCATCTAGGATTGTCATACCCATATCCACCGCATCTAATCCTTCATGATGCGTATAATCTCCCGTTAAATATAGCGTATACCCATCACGACAGACCTTCTTCATCTCACTTTTACCTGAACCCGGAAGCACTGCAATCCGTTCAAATAACGTATTCTCTTCATCCGGTGCCTGATATAACATGACAAACGGGATCTGAAAACGCTGTTTGACCCATTCCGCTACCTGCCTAGCTGTCATTGGCTGTGGCAGCTTTCCATATCTGCCAAGTCCCTCCGTCTGTCCCGGTTCACAGGTAATCGGG
Source organism: uncultured Clostridium sp. (assembly GCA_900552885.1). Classification (GTDB taxonomy): domain Bacteria; phylum Bacillota; class Clostridia; order Lachnospirales; family Lachnospiraceae; genus CAG-590. The sequence goes on from USBM01000024.1 coordinate 9,538, forward strand.
GACGTCTCGGTAAGGTTCAGATATTCCGGTCCACAGGCAAGTTCAGCCATGCCACCTGCAATATCAAAATTTGTGTGCATAGCATAATAACAGATTCCATGCTCTGCTAAGGTAAGAATCTTTTCCGTCACAAAATAATCCTCATTGATCTGCTTTACTGACGAAAAGATCATCGGATGATGTGTGATCAGCATATCTACCTGCTCTGCAACTGCCTGTTCCACCACTTTACGGGTTGCATCCAGGGCAATCATCACTCTTTTTACCTCTGTCTCCTTCCGACCTACCAATAATCCTACATTATCCCATTCACAGGCATATTGCTTTGGAGAGAGTTGTTCCAATCCTTCTATAATCTGAGAACATTTCATAATGTTGCACCTCCCATTCTGTCATCTAATAATATTGATATCACAGATTGTTCCATTGTTATCTGCTTTCGACCCTTACATCATAATATTCTCTTGCTGCCGTATTCATGCTAAGCTGTTCTTCCACTTCTTCCATTCGAAGCTTCGTCTTATCCGGCACCTCCTGTTCATTCTGCGCTGCCTTTGCAATCACATCTGTCAGATTCTTCTGAATCTGCTGCAGCGTGTTCCGTTCTTTTTCCAAAAACTGCTGCAATACCACATCCCGGTGTTCCAGATTATACATACCATAAATCCATCCCTCCGGCGGCATACATGTACCATCTTTCTTTCCCGGTTTTGCACTGATCACTGTATAATATTTCCCCTCATCGATCAGCATACACTCTCTTTCAATGAAATACCCATTCTCATACAGATAATGGCGTACCTTATCGATATCCGACTGTGGCTGTAAGATAAATGCCGGACACTTCCCTGCCTCTTTCCACACCGAACGTCCCTCTTCTAAGATCCGCATCATCAACAATCCACCCATCCCGGCAATAATGATCGTATCCACCTCATTAGGCTGCAATTGTTCCAATCCATCACTTAATCGTAACGTAATGGTATCTTCTAATCCATATTGCATCACATTATTCTTTGCAATTGCTAACGGCCCTTTTCTCACATCCATGGCAATTACTTTCTGTGCCATTCTCCTTTGTCTCAAAGCGATCGATACATATGCATGGTCACAGCCAATATCCGCAATAGCAAAGGACTGCGGTGAAACCATATTCACCACAGCCTCCATTCTTTTTGATAAACTCAATTCTTTCATACTGATCTATTACTCCAGATAATCACGAAGTTTTCTACTCCGGCTTGGATGTCTTAACTTTCTAAGAGCTTTTGCTTCGATCTGACGGATACGCTCTCTGGTTACATTGAACACCTTACCAACTTCTTCCAGCGTTCTTGCACGACCGTCATCTAAACCAAACCTCAGCCGTAATACTTTCTGTTCTCTCTCAGTCAATGTAGACAATACTTCTACCAACTGTTCCTTCAATAAAGTAAATGCTGCTGCATCTGCCGGAACCGGTACATTCTCATCCTGAATAAAATCTCCCAAATGACTGTCTTCCTCTTCACCGATCGGAGTCTCTAACGATACCGGCTCCTGGGAAATCTTCAGTATCTCGCGTACCCGCTCCACCGGAATATCCATCTCTTCTGCAATTTCTTCCGGCGTCGGTTCCCGGCCTAACTCCTGCAGTAACTGTCTGGAAACACGAATTAACTTGTTGATAGTCTCTACCATATGAACCGGAATACGGATCGTTCTTGCCTGGTCTGCGATCGCTCTTGTGATTGCCTGACGGATCCACCAGGTTGCATAAGTTGAGAATTTATATCCCTTACGGTAGTCAAACTTCTCTACTGCTTTGATCAGACCCAGATTTCCCTCCTGGATCAGGTCAAGAAACAACATTCCACGACCTACATATCGTTTTGCAATGCTGACTACCAGACGAAGATTTGCCTCTGCCAGCTTCTTCTTTGCATAATCGCCCTGATCCACCAGATCCTGTAACTGCTTCTTTGTCTCGTCATCCAGATCATCGCCACCCTCTTCTAACTGGGTCTTTGCCATATCTCCGGCTTCCATCTTCTGTGCCAGTTCAATCTCTTCTTCCGCACTCAACAATGGCACTTTACCAATCTCTTTCAGATACATACGGACCGGATCTTCAATATTGGTTCCCTCCGGAACAGACAGGTCAATCTTCTCAACCTCAATATCCTCTTCTCCCTCCACTTCTAACAGAGCATCTTCATCCGGTTCATCATCTACATCAGATATCGTCAACACATCTACCTTATTAGACTCAAGGAAATCAAAGATCTCCACCATGCGTTCGGTTGTCAACTCCACATTGCCCGCTGCGAAGCATGCAATAATCTCGTTATCCTCAATTACATTCTTTTTCTTCTTCGCAATTGCAAGCAATTCCTGTAATTTCTCCTGAAACTGTGCATCTTCTGTAATGTTTTTTTGTTCTTCCATCTTTCCATCCTTCCTTAAGAGAACGACCTGTTCTCTTGTATATTCCTGTGTAATCTATCAGATATGAATCTGTAAACGGTCAATCATCGCTTTATTCATCATAAGCTGACCGGTTTTTGCAAGATCTCCCTTCGCTTCCTCTAACTGATGCTGCAAACTTCTATAGCGAATACTCTTTACCAGATCAGTGATCACTTTGGATTTCTCACTTTGTGCAACCTCCATATCAAAATCCTGCTGCATGATACCGGATATCTTCTCATGTTCTTCCTTACTCTGGTAGTGATTCATAATCGCTGCCGGGGTAACTGTACCATCCCGTTCATATTGTTCCATCAATTCTTTTATCACATCATGGTACACCGGATCTAAAAAATCTTCCGGTGTAACAATTCCTTTTATCTTATCAAACAGACTGTTATCATTGATCAGCCATGTGATCAGCAGCCGTTCGGACTTCAATTGTTTTTGCTGTTTCTCTTCTTCCGGCGACTTTCTCGGCGTATGTTCTCTAAATACCGATATATCGATCTTACCTGCCCCGGAAATTCCATACTGCGTCACCGTCTCTTTCAGGCTGTCCTTATCAATTCCATATTGCCTGGCAACACTTTCTACATAATTGTTCCGTTCTAAAGGATCATTGATCTGACAAAGCCGTTTGGCCGCCTCCCTCTGAAACTGTGTACGTTCCTGCGGATCTTCCTGATTATAATTATGTTCCAAAATTCCGATTTCAAACATCGTACCACTCTGCGCCTGTTCAATCCTTCGTTCAAAGCTCTCTGTCCCCTCTGCCTGAATCAACTCATCCGGATCCTTATATGGTTTTAGCGAGATCACCCTTGCCGGCATCTCAAATTCCCTCATAATTCCCAACGCACGAAGTGCTGCTTTCGTTCCTGCCTCATCACTATCATACGCAAGATATACATGATCCGTATATCGTTTGATCAGGTTCACCTGCCCCGGTGTCAGTGCCGTTCCGAGTGATGCCACTGCATTATCAAAGCCTGCCTGATGCATAGAGATAACATCCATATATCCTTCGCAGAAAATGATTCCGCTCCGCCTGCTCTTCTTTGCCAGATTCAAACCATACAGATTCCTGCTTTTATCAAAGACTAATGTCTCCTGTGTATTGATATATTTCGGCTTTCCATCTCCCATGACACGTCCACCGAATCCAATTACCCGGTTATTCGTATCCACGATCGGATACATCACCCGGTTCCAGAACTGATCAGACGCTCCGTATTTCTCATCAAACTTAACCAATCCGGAATTCTTCAGTTCCTCATCCTTATATCCCTTACTTTTCAGATATTTGTAAAGGTCATCCCGATACACATCCGAAAAACCAAGTGCAAACTTGTTAATCGTCTCCTCGGTAAGTCCTCGTTCCGTCAGATATTCCAAAGCATGTTTGCCATGATCAGTGCGTAGCAGATAATGGAAATATCCCGCCGCTAACCGGTTCATATCCTTGATACGGCTTCGTTCATCTGCCTGTTTCTTTGCTTCCGGCGACATGCTCTGTTCCGGGAGCTTGATACCTGCTCTCTCCGCAAGTGCTTCTACTGCCTCCGGAAAGGAATAATTCTCATGTTCCATCAAAAATGTATACACATTGCCTCCAACACCACAGCCAAAGCAATGATACATCTGTTTCTCTCTGCTCACATGAAAGGACGGTGTCTTCTCATGATGAAACGGGCAGCAGGCAGAATACGAATTCCCCTTCTTCTTAAGGTTCACATAACTGCTTATCACATCTACTATATCATTTCTAGAACGTACCTCCTCTATTATCTCATCAGAATAGTACATATATTATTATCCCCTATCTCTTCCATCCACTTGGCTCAAATGCCTCCTGGAACTTCAATACTGCGTAATTATCTGTCATTCCTGCAATATAATCACAGACAACCACTTCCCTTTCCTGCCCCTGTTCTATGGCCTCTAGATATTCCTCCGGCATCATCTCCGGACGGGAAGTATAATACCCGAACAATTCCTGTAACATTCGTTTGGCTTTTCCTTCTTCGCCCTTGGCCACCGGATTCGTATATACTGTGTCAAACAGAAAGCTTCGAAGTCCTGTCATAGCCTGACGTATCTCCGAAGAGCACACAATTTCCCCTTTTCCCTCACTATTTGCGATCACATCATGTATGATCGTATTCAAGCGATCCCTTGTACTGTTGCCTAACTTTGAAGTACAATTCTTCGGCAAATCACTCTCTAATAAAATGCCACCCCGGATGGCATCATCAATATCATGGTTAATATAGGCAATCTTATCGGCCAACTGCACAATCTTACCTTCTAATGTAGAAGGATTCCCGGTCGTCTTATGATTGAGGATTCCGTCTCTTACCTCCTTCGTAAGATTCAATCCTTTTCCCTTCTTCTCTAACCGTTCCACTACACGGATACTTTGCTCATTGTGCCGGAATCCTTTCGAACAGACTTCATTCAATGCCCGTTCCCCTGCATGTCCAAATGGGGTATGTCCAAGATCATGACCTAATGCAATCGCCTCGGTCAATTCCTCATTGAGCCGTAATGCTCTTGCAATTGTCCTTGCTGTCTGTGCCACTTCCAAAGTATGCGTCAAACGGGTTCGATAATGATCTCCTTCCGGCGATAAGAAGACCTGCGTCTTCTGCTTCAACCGACGAAACGACTTACAATGAAGAATCCGGTCACGATCCCTTTGATAGATCGTTCTGACATCACACATCGGTTCCGGAACATCCCTTCCCAATGACTGATCCGAAAATGATGCATATTCACATAAATATTCATGTTCCCAAGCTTCCAGCTTCTCACGGATGTTCATTGCCACCAGCCCTTTCTCTTATGTTCTTTCGGTATTTTTCCACCCATTGTTAAGTATACGACACGTTTGGACAAATTCCTTTTTTTATTTTTCGGATTCTCTTATTTTTTCACCGGTTTATCAAATAACTTTTTTCTGCTTTGCGACGGCGGTTCAATCCTTCTAACGCCTCGCCGTTCGCCTTGTTATATGCCAAGATCTTGCGGCTGATTTCTTTCTTTTCCCCCATATTGATCTGTTTTCTGGTCGCAACCAACATATGCTTAATCCATTTTGGCATAATCTCCGGATTGGTTCTATATATATTTTCACAAATACTTATGCTTTCATTTAATACAATATAGCAACCGATGACCATACCAAACATTGCATTCTGCATATGTATATCCAACTGCAACTGCATCATACAATATGGGATAAATACATCCATAAAGAAACCAAAAGAAAGGGCTGCCAGCAGCATCAATTTCTTCCAGAACCCCTTC
>USBM01000025.1 GCA_900552885.1 uncultured Clostridium sp.
TCGCTTATTATAAGGAGCATTAGTGTCTGCTGCGTGCGAGTCGTAATGCGAATGTGCCTGCTGCAACATGACACCACCCAAAAGGCGGGTTCATACACTCCTAACATGCGCGTCCGTCTTACTTACGCTGTGCAAGGGTATTAGTTATTGAAGAATTCGTTGAAGAACTCATCCGGTGTCATCTCAGAAGATGACTGCGTACTCTGCTGTGTCGTAGATTCTGTCGTAGCATCCTTCTTAGAATCCTCCGGCATATCTTTCTTAGCTCCTAAGGTTACTTTCAAAGTTACTTCCTTGTATTCGCCCTTTTCATTGTTACGCTGAACGATCATCTCAACCTCTTCGCCAGCCTTCTTGTTCGTAAGAATATTCTGTAAAGTTTCCATACTGGTAACATCACGATCTGCAAACTTGGTAATAATATCACCGGCTTTCAAGCCACACTGTTCTGCCGGGGAACCTTCTACAATCTTAGATACGTATACACCATTTGGCATATTAAAGTTCTTTGCATATTCATCAGTAATATCATTACCCTGAATACCAAGATATCCCTGCTCGCTCTCTTCAATCACTTCCTGATTCATCAAATCATTGATAATCGGGATTGCTGCAGAGATTGGAATTGCATATCCCATACCTTCCACGGTACTGTCTACATACTTAACAGTGTTAATACCGATTACTTCGCCTTTCGAATTCAATAATGCACCACCACTATTACCTGGATTAATTGCTGCATCTGTCTGAAGCATCTTCATTGTCTGGTTATTCTCTGTATCTACTTCACGATTCAATGCACTGATATGACCAACTGTTACAGACTGACCATATCCCAAAGCATTACCAATTGCAATTGCAGATTCTCCCAACTTTAGATCATCCGAAGATCCAAGTGCGGCAACTTTAATCTTAGAAAGTGTATCTGCTTCCATATCAGACGTCTTAATCTCAAGTACAGCAAGATCAGCAGAAGAATCAGAACCTTTTACAGTTGCCGCGGCTGCTGTCTCATCACAAAATGCTACTGTAATCTCTTTGGCACCTTCAATAACATGGTTATTCGTTGCAACTAAGACACTATCATCTGTCTGTCCGATAATAATACCAGATCCAGATCCCTGAACCTCCTGCTCATATGACTGGAACCATGACCTTACTGTCTGTACAGATGTGTTCGTAATAGATACCATGGACGGCATCACATTTTCAACTACAGAAGACACATCATCCTCACTTGTTGTCTTCACTCCTGAATCTGTTGTAGTCACCGTTGCCACATTGGCTGTCTTCTTATCATTACCAAGCAAATGGTTGCCTGCTGTATTCACACCTACCATGACACCTCCTGCAACCAGACCAAATACGGCTGCAGATCCGAGTAACAAACCAACCTTCTTTAACTTACCATTGGAAGGCTTCTTTGCTTTCTTTGCTTTCTTCTCTTTCTTATGTTTCTTCTGGTCTGGAGTAGAACCGAAATCATTACCAGTGTAGATTCCCTGTCCATATACATTGCCCTGGCTATATGGATTCGTTCCCGTTGACTGATATGTGTTATTACTCTGTGCCTCTTTCGATGTCTGGGTATAAGTTTCTGTCTGATTAGATGACGACTGGTTATTATATGTCTGATTGGCAGCTGCATTATTATCAGCCTTACCGGATACATCCTCCTTACCAAACGGGCTTTCATTCCTTCCATAATGATACATCGAATCGGATGTATTCTGATTCATATTATTGTTATTGTTTTCATTTTCCATGATCAAAACCTGCCTTTCAAATATAGATTCATCTTAGATAACCTCTTTTGTTATCCTATGGTTGTAATACTAGCAGTGTTTTGTGACTAAATTGTGACAAACCTGTTGTAAAACTGTGATACTTCGATCATTCCATCCCTTAATAATCTTCCTCAATTACCTGAAAATCCAGATAATCAAAATCAATCTCTTCTACAAAACTATCCTGTGTAAATCTCGTCCTGGAATGTTTGATAAAATCCTGCTGATTCTGTTTAAGCCAGATAGGCTTTGCTAAATCAAATGCATAACACATCTCATCTAATGCCTGATACACTTTCTTCGTTCTTGACAAATTATAATCCGTAATCTCTGCAACCATATCCTGCACTAAACGATTATCCTTCATCAATTTACCCCATATTCTCATATCATAACTCCTTTATTATCAAAGAAAAAGCTGTTACAGCTTCGAATCCGTACACCCTGATTCTTGCTTGTAGCAGCTTATCTTTCTTAATTGTTGTTCGCCTCTTTGGAAGGCAAGTGAATTGCTTCACAAGAAAACCAATGCCTGCTTTGCAGTCACCTGTTTTCTCATGTGTCCATTATATTCTCTCTCCCCAATCATCATCATACTCTTCGGATTCTTCCGGTTCTTCTTCGATGTGCTCTGCAGCCTTAGCCTCTTCCAAATCATCCTCCACAGGCTCATTCGAATCATAACAATCCATTATGCTGTCTGACTCCTCTTCCGTATTCTCTGAACTTGGTGATACGAGTTCTCCTGTTTCTGCTGCCAGACTTTCCGGACTCGGTGGTACGAACCCGCCTTCCTCTGCTGCCAGACTTTCCGGACTCGGTGGTATGAATCCGCCTGCTTCTGCTGCCAGACTCTCCGGACTCGGTGGTATGAATCCGCCTGCCTCTGCTGCCAGGCTCTCCGGACTCGGTGGTACGAACCCGCCTCCCTCTGCTGCCAGACTCTCCGAACTCGGTGGTACGAATCCACCCGTTACCGACGCTGGATCCTGTCCACCTTGCATTCCTTCCATCTGGCTTAAGCTTCCAATAATCTCTGCAATCTCATTCAACTCACCGATCACATCTCCTAAATCCTTTAAGTTACACTCACTTAATTCTGCAGAAGACTGTGCGTTTGCTGCAATCTCCTCACTGGCAGCCTGCTGATTGGAAAGGCTGTCAATAATAACCGTATTACTCTCCTGTAAGTTACCACTTAATTCATCTAAGCTTGTCATATTATTATGTAAGACATCCACCACACCGGCAATACTTTCGAATGCTGCCGTTACATGGTTGATATCTTCTGCCTGTGCTTCCGATGCCTGAACAGAATTCATAACTAATTCGGATGTCTCATCTGCTAACTTTGTAACACCCTGCAACAGATCCGTGATCTTATCAATCGACTGCTTAGTGTTATCGGCTAACTTACGAATCTCATCTGCCACTACTGAAAATCCTCTTCCGGCCTCTCCTGCTCTTGCTGCTTCAATAGAAGCATTCAGTGCCAACAGATTCGTCTGGGAAGAAACCTGATATATAATCTGTGTAATCTCTTCTGCTGAACTGATCTTATCCTGCAATTCCTGTGCTACCTCTGTTACCTTCTGGTTTGCCACAGCAATCGCATCTGACTTCTCTTTCAACTGTTCTACCAGCTTACCACCCTGTTCCGCCGCATCCACAGCTTCATTGGTTGAATTCAATGTATGATCCTTCACCTGAATCAAATGATCGATAATGTTACGAATCTGTGCTGTCATGTCCGTCTGGCTTTCCATATTCTTAACAGTCTCCGTAACACCGGATGAAATTGCATCTACACTCTTTGCCACCTCGTCTGTTGCATCATGGAAGCTGTCCAACTTACTCTGCAATAATTCAATATGCTGATTACCCTTCTCTACTACATCAACCATATTCTGGGTAATCTCTTCCTGATACATCAAGTGATACTTAATCTCCTGTTGATCCGTCTCCTGCTCACGCACTACATTCTCTGCCGTACGATACAAACACAATGTCATAATAACGAACAGTATGATAGCTACAAGCCAGGACAAACCCTGATCTGGATTGCCGGAAACAAACATCGTAATTGCTTTGATCAACATAAAAACATCCGCAATTGTTGCACAGATCAAACTATACTTTGTATCAAGATATAACATTGTTACAACAATGAATGCGCAAAATGGAAGCATATTATAGATATTACCGTGATTAAATATAGATATTGCTGACACCATAATATATCCACCACCCACAATAAACCGAATCAGTGGACTATCTGACATCTTAATATACATAAACACACAACCGCCAATTAATGCTAAACACAAGACAATCTGAATTCCCAAAAAAGCAGAACTAACTGTCTCTTTCTTCTCCATAACAGATAGCACCATCCGAACCACCGTAAGTGCCATTACCATCTTTAATACCGTCTCATTTTTCCTTGTTAGTCTCATTGTATTTTCCATAAGCAATCCCTCTTCAAAATCTGTAATTAAATACCCAAATGCAACTTGTAAAGTTGCATTCGCATACTCCTGCGCGCGAACGCCACTTTACAAGCTACATTCGCATACTCCTACGCACGAACGCCACTTTACAAGCTACATTCGCATACTCCTGCGCACGAACGCCACTTTACAAGCTACATTCGCATACTCCTGCGCGCGAACGCCACTTCGAAACCTCCGGTTTCTCAGTGTTCGTTGCACTCATATAACTTTTTTGCCAATCATCAATCTGCAAGCAGCTCATGATTGCCTTCAAAAGTTGCATTCGCGCTTATACGTTCATTATACCATTCATTGGCAAAAGAAGCTAGCAACTATCATTCAAGCCAATGCACAAAAAAAGGAGGAATTTTTATGCATATTGTATAATCATTCTTCCTTTTATTATCGCTTCTTCTCGCAATTTCACAAAAGAATGCAAAGCCCTAATCTTCCACTTCTTCTCTTGCTACCGCAAGCATCAGCTTAATTCGATTCTCCTGATTCACCTTCGTTGCACCCGGATCATAATCAATCGGTACAATATTAGCATTTGGATAAATCTCTTTGACCTTACGAATCATTCCCTTACCAACAATATGATTCGGCAGGCAGCCAAATGGCTGTGCACAGATTATATTACCATATCCACTCTCCGCTAATTCTAACATCTCTGCGGTCAGTAGCCATCCTTCACCCATCTTATTACCAAGTCCGACCACACCGGTGATCAACTGTTTGATGTGTGCATACTTGGATGGTGGCAAAAACTCACTGTTCTCAGACACTACATTATACAGCATCTTCTCAAGCATCTCACAATACTTCATTAACAACTGACAGACTTTCTTCTTTGCCGGATTACCTCCGTATAAGTTGATATCCTCAATCCTGTTATCAATCTTAAACATCATGAAGCCCATAACACCCGGCACCATAACTTCGCAATCCTGATCAACCAAAAAATTCTCCAGATCATTATTGGCCATAGAAGAATACTTCACATAGATCTCCCCGACAACACCAACCTTTGTCTTCTTCACATTGACAACCTGAATCTTCGTAAAATCTTCTACAATTGCTTTCATATTGCGTTCCATTCCCTTTGGTGTATAACCTTTTCTCTGTCGGAACTGATTCGAAAGTTCTTTCACCCATTTATCGATCAAGGCATCTGCATCACCCTTATTCACTTCATAAGAACGCACCTGATTCTTCAATAACATAAACAAGTCGCCATAAGTCAGACCAATCAACGCCTGATAGATCATCTCTAAAGTCAAATGGAAACCGCTGTTACTCTCTAAACCGGAAAGGTTCAAAGAGATAACCGGCACCTGGCCTAGTCCTGCTTTCACCAATGCCTTACGCAGTAAATGAATATAATTCGATGCACGACATCCTCCGCCTGTTTGGGTGATCATCAATGCAACTTTATCCACATCATATTTTCCACTCTGCAATGCACTGATCATCTGCCCGATTACAAGCAATGCCGGATAGCAGGTATCATTATGAACATATTTCAGACCGGTATCCACAACCTTACGTCCGGTATTCTTCAGCAGACCAACCCGGTAACCATGTAGGGTGAAAATATTTCTTAGTAATTTGAAATGCACCGGCAACATATCCGGAATCAATATTGTATAATCTTTACGCATCTCTTTTGTAAATTCTACACGTTCTCCGGATGCAACATGTACCTGAATAATATCATCATCATGATTCGTATTTACCCTCTCACTCATGTTACCGCACTCCTTTCTGCTTGGTTGCTGCAAATAAGCTTCTCAACCGGATCTTAACTGCACCAAGATTCGTGATCTCATCAATCTTGATCTGTGTATATATCTTATCCTGTTCCTCTAATATTCTTCTCACCTCATCTGTTGTGATTGCATCCACACCACAACCGAAGGATACCAACTGTACCAGATTCAGATTCGGATCCTGCTGATCTGCAACATACTGTGCTGCCGCATACATTCTGGAATGATATGTCCACTGGTTCAACACCTTCGTATTCACATGCGGTGCAATATCAGACACAGAATCCTCCGTCACAACAACGGCTCCCAGATCACAGATCAACTTATCAATACCATGATTGATCTCCGGATCTAAATGATATGGTCGGCCAGCCAATACAATAACCGGCTTATTCTCTCTATTTGCGATTCGAAGATACTTTCTACCTTCCATACGAACCAGCCGCATGTGCTTCTCATGTTCCTCATATGCATAATTACATGCCATCGCAACATCAGAGAACTTGAATTTACCAAAGTACTTCTCTAATACTGCATGGAATTTCTTCGTAAAATCCTTTCGTCTGTGAATGCCTAAATATTCATAGATGAACTTCACATCATGAAGTGCCTTAATATTTGCCTCTAACACCTCCGGATAATAAGCAACAACCGGACAATTATAGTGATTGTCACCTAACCCTTCATCAAAGTTATAACTTAAACATGGATAGAATATCGCATCCACATTCTCTTTCAACAACGCTTCAATGTGACCATGCATCAGCTTAGCCGGGAAGCAGACCGTATCCGATGGGATCGTATGCTGTCCACTTAAGTAAAGACTCCGCGATGAATTCGGAGATGTCACCACATTAAATCCCAGTTTCGTAAATAACGTATACCAGAATGGCAATAATTCATACATATTGAGTCCCATTGGGATTCCAATCGTTCCTCTTGCATTCTCTGCCGGAATATCAGAATGTCTGTATTCATCCAACAACTGCAACTTATATGCGTACAGATCATATTGTGGGCCTGCTGCCTTCTTTGCCGTAGGCTTATCACACCGGTTACCACTGATAAATCTTCTTCCATTATCAAATGTATTAATTGTCAGTTTACAATGATTGTTACATCCATTACAAGTTGTCATCGTAATCTCATGTTTAAAGTTTGACAGCCCTTCTGCATCTAAGATTGTACTCTTACCGCTGCTATTCTCCTGTGCATACAGTGCTGCACCATAGGCACCCATAATTCCGGCCATCTCCGGACGGACTACATCATGTCCAATCTCCTGTTCAAATGCTCGTAATACTGCATTATTAAGGAAGGTTCCTCCCTGTACTACAATATGCTCACCAAGCTGCTTTGCAGACGCCGCACGGATTACCTTATATAACGCATTCTTAACAACAGAGATTGACAAGCCTGCTGAAATATTCTCAATGGTTGCTCCATCCTTCTGAGCCTGCTTGACAGAAGAATTCATAAATACGGTACATCTTGAGCCAAGATCTACCGGTTTGTCTGCAAACAGACCAAGCCTTGCAAATTCATCAATCTTATATCCCAACGCACCTGCAAAAGTCTGTAAGAAAGAACCACATCCCGATGAGCAGGCCTCATTTAAGAAAATGTTATCAATCGCATTATTACGGATCTGGAAACATTTGATATCCTGACCACCAATATCAATGATAAAATCTACATCCGGTTGAAACTTCTTCGCCGCAGTAAAATGTGCAATTGTCTCAACAATACCAAAGTCCACACCAAACGCATTCATGATCATCTCTTCACCATAACCGGTCACCGCAGATGCTTCAATATGAATATCCGGATACTTCTCATATAACTTCTCTAAAAATTCCTTAATAATCGGAACCGGATTACCCCCATTCGGAAGATATTCTGAACAAAGAATATTCGCATTCTCATCCGTTACGACTGCCTTTACCGTGGTAGAACCTGCATCAATTCCAAGATATGCATGTCCGGTAATCGTATCTACATTCTTAATATGATCCGAATTCTTCTTGTGTCTTGCAATAAATTCATCATATTCCTGCTGAGATTCAAATAACGGGTTACAACTTGCATAACCACCGGTTGCTGTATAGCCATTAATCTTCCCGATCAATTCATCAATCGCAAATTCCTTGTTATCTTTCTTAAGAGCAGCACCCATTGCCACAAAATACAATGAATTCTCCGGTGCAATTCCCTCTAATTTCAAGGTTGTATCAAATGCTTTCCGAAGTTCAGATAAAAATGTAAGTGGTCCACCTAAATATACAACCTTACCGGTAATCTCACGTCCCTGAGCAAGACCTGCTATTGTCTGGTTCACAACTGCATAGAAAATACTGGCTGATATGTCATTCTTCTGTGCTCCCTGATTCAACAATGGCTGTACATCCGACTTGGCAAACACACCACAGCGGCTTGCAATCGTATAAACCTTCTCATAATTCTTTGCCGCCTCATTCATCTGACCTGCTTCCATATTCAGAAGGGTTGCCATCTGATCAATAAATGCCCCTGTACCTCCTGCACACGAACCATTCATCCGCACTTCTAATCCATCCGTTAAGAACAGGATCTTTGCATCTTCTCCACCTAATTCAATTACCACATCCGTCCCCGGAATTATCTTATTGACCGCAACTCTTGTTGCATATACTTCCTGTTCAAATGGGATTTCTAACGCATCCGCAATACCCATTCCGGCCGAACCCGAAATTGTAAGAGTCATACGGCTTTCATCCGGAAACTGCTTCTTAATATCCTGAAGCATTGCGACTGTCTTACTCGTAATCTGAGAAAAATGTCTCTGATAATCCTTATACACAATCTGGTCATCATCATCTAATACCACACACTTTAATGTAGTGGAACCTACATCCAATCCAATTCTCATTGTGACACCTCTTTTTCCTTCGTTCCTATTGCTTAAACTCTCCCTCTAATATGTTTTCCTATTATTCTACTCTGATCATAAGCACGAACATTCTAACACAAAATAGTTGAATGTGCCAGTATTTCTTTATTAATCTACATTTTCTGTTCTATCTGTAGTGAATCTTTCCGTTTTTCAGACTTCTTCTCATGGTAAAACAACTCATATATACAAGGTACTACAGCTAATGTCAGTAGCGTACCATAAATGAGTCCTCCAATTACAACTAAAGCCATCGGTTGTGCCATATCTGCACCCATACCGATTCCCATTGCCATCGTTGACAGACCAAGAATTGTAGTAAATGCAGTCATTACAATCGGACGCAATCTGTTTCTTCCTGTCTGGACAATTGCTTCCCGGATTTCTAACCCCATCTCCCGTAACTGATTCACACTGTCTACAAATACAATACCGTTATTAACAATGACGCCACATAACATAACCATACCGATCATTGCAATGATGCTAACATCCTTGCCAGCTAAGAACAACGCAGCAAATCCACCGGTAAATGCCAGCGGGATCGTAAACATAATAATAAATGGTCCTTTCAAGGACTGGAACTGTGCAACCATAATGAGATACATGAAAGCAAGTGCTAAAACAAGCATTAAGATCACCTGATTCATTGCCTCCATAACCGTCTCATTTTCTCCATCATATACTATGCTGTATCCTTCCGGAAGTGTAACCTTTTTCAATGCCTTCTTTACATCATTGGATACCGCCGTAGTTGTATAACCATCCTTTACCTTCGCCGATACCGAAATATACCGGGTCTGGTTCAGTCGATTAATGGAAGCTAATGAATTCGCATCCTGTACATCAGCAATCTGTTTCACTTTAACTTGTTTCTTTTCTTCCCCCTTTGTTCCCTCTATTTCAATGTCCTTAACATCATCTAATGTATAAGATTCCTGCTCTTCATTTTTTACATAAACCGGGTAATCTTTGGAAGTTGTCGTAAGCGTAGTCGCGGAACTACTCTCTTTCAATTTTCCCTGCACGGCCTGATAGACCTGTGCAACCGTAAGTCCATACTCTGCTGCCTTATCTTTATCCACAACCAGCCGGTATTCCGGTGTAGCATCTGTAAGACCGTTATCAATCTCTGTAAGCCCTTCCACCTTCTCTAATTGATCTCCAACTGTCTGTGCCAGCTGTTGTAATTCATCAAAATCTTTTCCTTTGATCTGGACAACAACGCCTTCTGTCATCATACTGCTCATATCCATAGTCGATGCCGATACGGATATCTCACAGTCATAATCCTTCGTCTTATCCATGATCATTTTTGCAATCTCATCGTTCGTATGTTTCTTATCCTGTTTACATTCAATATAGTAACTGACCGTATCGATCGAATCATCCGATCCCAAACCGATCATAGACATAGAACTTCCACTAAGCATCGCACCCACCGTATCAACATCGCCTATCTCTAATACGGAATCAATTACTTTGTCCGACAGATCCGCTGTCTCCCGCAATGTCTTCGTTCCTTCCGGCATGGTAAGTGTCATGGACATCTGTGTCGAATCCATAGATGGGAAGAATGAAAATCCTCTGTTTAGTGCAAGTGCGGCTGATCCAACTAACAACACCACAACACCCACTAATACAATCGCTTTATGGTCTAAGATCGTACCTAAATGTCTTGCATAGAAATCACTGATCCTATTCACCGTCTTATTCTCTTTCTCGGATACATGGTCAAATGTCTTAGATGCCACCATCGGCACAAATGTCACCGCTACGATCAAACTAGCCAATAAAGAATAGGCAATCGTAAGCCCCATATCCGTAAACAATTGCCTGGTAATTCCCGAAGTAAATACAATCGGAAGGAATACACATACCGTTGTCAGAGTAGATGCCGTAATAGCACCTGTCATCTGCTTTGCACCTTCAATCGATGCTTCTTTCACCGAATATCCATCCTTACGCAGCCGATATATGTTTTCAATAACAACAATAGAGTTATCTACTAACATACCAACACCAAGTGCCAATCCCGAAAGGGATATTACATTCAAGGTTATACCGCTGAAATACATCAATACAATCGCAAAAATAACAGACACCGGGATTGAAACCGCTATGATTCCGGTCGGACGGATATCCTTTAAGAAAAATAACAAAATGATTACTGCTAAAACAGCACCTATAACAAGGTTACTCAATACAGAATTCACAACCAGATCAATATACATTCCCTGATCCATCAATGTTGTAAATGATACCTTATCATCCTGTTTATGTAACTCGTCAAATTTGTCAGAAAGTCGATCTGATACTGATTTTGTTGAATATTCATTCTGCTTTGCAATGGATAGGATCACACCCGGATTGTCATTAACTCTGGTATAGATCGTGTCACTGTTATCTACCGCTACCACATCCGCTACATCTGACAACTTAATCGGATCAACGTCATCCATTCCCATATCCAATAGCACAAAATCCGAAAGACTTTTCACATCATCAAACTTATCTCCAACACGCACCAGATAATCCACATCATCTTCCGTTACATAGCCCGCCGGATAATCAAAGTTCTGTGCCGTCAAAATTCCTTCAACCATAGATGTTGTAATGATGTTATTCAGATCCGCATTATCATACGCCGTTTCTTTGGTAGAATCTAAATTATCTTCCTGTTCTTCTATCTCCTGTTCGCCCTGTTCTAACTGAACCTGAGCTTTCGTCATCTCACTATTTGTCTCATTCTCTTTCGTCTTCAGTTTCGAATAGCCGTCATTGATCTGCTTCTTTCCTTTATTAATCTTATTCTCAGCCTGTTGCAACTTTGTCTTTCCTTTTGCAATCTCGGTAAGACCCGACTCAATCTGCGTCTGGGTATTCTCCAAATAACTTATATATGATGGCAGACTTGTAAATGTAAGTGCTGCACCATTTTGATCCGTCTGGCCGGCTAATTGTGTCTCCATCATTGTCATGGCACCATTGATTGCCTCTAACTGTGCCTTTGATGCCGCATCATCCGGATTCGCTGTCAGTAACGCCGTCAGCTGTTCTTTGTTTGCCTTCATCTGTTCATAGCCAGCAAGCAACTCCTTCAGTGACTGTACTGCCTGTTCCAATTGTGCTTTCTGCTCCTGTAATGCCTTTTCCTGCTCTTCCAGCTTCTGTTTTGCTTCCTTCACCTCTTTTTCAGAAGACAACAACTCATATTTTGCATCATCTATTTTAATCTGTGCTTTTGCAAATTGTTTACTCGCCGTCTTCTGCCCCTTCTCTAATTGACTCTTACCACTGCTGATCTTACTCTTTCCATCTGTAATCGCCTTTCCTGCATCCTCAAACTTCTTATCCAACGCTTTCTGGATCTTCTCATTTGCCTTCTTCACTTTGTCTTTACGGATCATAACCTGAACCGATTCCTCTACCGTTCCCATAGTTGTAACCGATGCCACACCTTCAATTCCTTCAAGGGATGGTGCAATGTTATTCTCCACATAATCACTTAATTCAACCGTATCTGCCCCTTCTAAATCCACCGCTGCAACCATCACCGGCATCATATTCGGATTCAGTTTCATAATCATCGGATTGCTTACAGAATCATCAAAATATCCACTTACCTGATCTAATTTTTCACGCATATCAATGGTTGCCGTATCCATGTTTGTATCTGAATTAAATTCCAGAACGACCATAGAGTAATTCTCTGAGGAGATAGACTGAATGTTCTTAATGTTATCAATCGTCGCAACAGCCTGTTCAATTGGTTTCGTTACACTTGTCTCAACCGCTTCCGGACTTGCTCCCGGATATGTGGTAATCACTACCGCATAGGGAAGTTCCATATCCGGCAACAGATCAACCGTCATTTTGGTATATGCCACCACACCTAAAATAATCACGAGAATAATTCCCACAATTACTGTATACGCCTTTTTTACACTAAATTTTGCAATCATCTTGTCCTCCGTTTATTCATTCACTCTGTTATCCGGGTGCTTAAATGCTGTCGGAAATGTTGCGATCTCCAACATATGTGCAATCTCCGCTTTCCCCGGCTGTTCTAACTCTCCCACAACCTTCACTTTCTCATTATCATATTGTAACGTTGCATGTCGATACCAAACCTTGCCATTCTCATAAAAGCTCCAGTTGATATTCATATATTGATTCGAACGGTATAGATAAGAAATCTCCAACTCATATTCACCATAATTACTCCGAATCTCCTCCAAAATTTCCGAGGCATTCTGAAATTCTAAGAATTGTTCTTCCGCAATCGGAATCCCACCATATTCCTTAAAGCCTTCGTCCGGCGTATAATATAAGTAATAATCACAATAATCCGATTGTTGTGCACCTTTCCCATATACCCGTAATATCATATGATTACCGGTATCCTCGCTCAAAAAACCTTTTCCTGAAATAATCGGTTCCAATACACTATTTTTATTATTTAATGTATAGACTAACGTATTCGGACATCCATCCTTTTCCCATTGCACTAACAGATATTTCTTAGTAGAAAATTCCAACGTATCTGTCGTTATATTGTCTATCTTTCCGAAATCCTCTCTTACCAATTCACATCCACCGGGATGCATATACCACAATTTATACCCTTCCGTATCTGTCAATACAAATGCTTCATGCGTTCCATCTTTGTTATAATCCCCATATTGAAAATCTATTACCGTCTCATTGTTCACCTCTTCAAACATAGTAAACAGATCCCCTCTAGAAAAGTCCGTCGTCTCCTCCTTTTGATCATCTTCTGTGATATCCAGCGTAATCCGAATATCTTCTGTGCTTTTTTCAGAATCAAATTCTTCCGTATGACTACACCCATACAACAAAAATGCACATCCTACAAACACCCATAAAAAATATCGCTTATGAATATCTCGCATCCATACCTCCTAACGCACGGAATATACCGCATCTTCCTGTTCAATCTGTACTCGGGCCGCTGTTACTTCTGTCAATTGTTTGACGATCATTGGAACATCGTCTACCAAGACCTCGATTCTCACTGCAACATTTTCTCCATATTCACTATCCAAAACCGATATATTATGACTGCCTAACAAATATTGAATCTTTCCAAAATCCGTATAATTCGTTGTCAAACGCATCGGTACAACCAGACACTTCGTCACCATATCCGTGGCATCTATACATGCTTTTGCCGCATCGGTATAAGCACGAACCAATCCCCCGGTTCCTAGCAGTGTACCACCAAAATATCTCGTCACTACAATACATACATCACATAAACCCTTTCCGGTTATTACTTCTAAAATTGGTTTTCCCGCAGTTCCTCCCGGTTCTCCATCATCCGAAAAACGTATTGTCTGCTGCTGTCCATCTACTGAATATGCAAAACAATTATGTCTGGCATCAAAATGCTTCTTCCTAATCTCATTAATAAAAGCATTTGCTTCTTCTTCTGTCTCTGTATGCCGGATATACCCAATAAATCTTGATTTCTTCTCTATAATCTCAGCCGTTCCAGGTTCTAATATCGTTCTATACTCTTTTAACATGAATTTCCCTCGTATTTCCTTAATCTTAACCACTTGCTATGATAGCAGATTCCCTCTATAAATTCCACTAAAAATACGAATCTGTTGATTGATATTTGACAATAGTTCCCTAGAGCAATTATTAATTATATGCTTTTCCTTTATTTTGTCAACTATACATAAGAAATTTCATCTACGATCACCGCTTTTAACGCCCTTCTATGAATAAAGATAGCATTTTATGTCCATGTTTGATATAATGAACGCATAAGCGCGAATGCAACTTTTGAAGTCAAGCATGAACTGCTTGCAGGTCAATGATTGACAAAAAAGTTATATGAGTGCAACGAACACTGAGAAACCGCAGGTTTCGAAGTGGCGT
>USBM01000026.1 GCA_900552885.1 uncultured Clostridium sp.
GGTTAAGCAACATGGATATCGGGCGGTATTCTTGGTAAAATAAATATTGTTGATGAATTTAGGCACACCCTTTTTTCGTCCTTAAAAGTGTATACAACCAACACAAATACGTCCTTAAAAGTGTTGACAAAGCGTCTGAAAAGTAATATTCTCAAAAATAGAAGCAGTGTAGTATGATAGATTTTGCTGGTTGGAGGATATGCAATGAAACGATATGCAATGGAACGGTTACAAGAATGGAAAGATAGACCGGATCGAAAGCCGTTGATTATCCGGGGAGCGAGACAGGTCGGGAAGACCTGGTTGATGAAAGAATTTGGAAGAACCTGTTTTTCAAAGGCGGCTTATGTTAATTTTGACAGTAATCCGAGGATGCAGCAGCTTTTTGATGGTGAGATTAATGTAGAGAGGATCATTTTAGCAATCAGTGCGGAGACTGGTGTATCGATTGACCCGGAAGACACACTTCTGATCTTTGATGAGATACAGGAGGTTCCCAAAGCGCTTGGCTCGTTAAAGTATTTTTGTGAAAATGCACCGGAATATGCGATTGTTGCAGCAGGTTCTTTGCTTGGCGTTGCTATGCATAAAGGAACTTCTTTCCCGGTAGGAAAGGTGGATTTCATGGATCTGTACCCGCTTAGCTTTCAGGAGTTTTTGTGTGCACTTGGTGAGGAACGATTTGTTACCATGCTGCGAGGTTCGGATACGGCAATGGTCACAATGTTTAAGACAAAGTATATCGACCGGCTGCGGGAATATTATTACGTGGGTGGAATGCCGGAGGCAGTTCAGAATTTTGTTCAGAACAAGGATTACAACAGAGTCAGGGAAATTCAGAAGAATCTTTTGAATTATTATCAACAGGATTTTTCCAAACATGCACAGTCTTCTTTGGTGCCGAGGTTGAATTTGGTATGGAATTCGATTCCCATGCAGCTTGCAAAGGAAAATAAGAAGTATATTTATGGTCAGGTTCGCGAAGGGGCGCGTGCGAAGGATTTTGAATTAGCAATTCAATGGCTGTTGGATTGTGGCTTGATCCATAAGGTTCATCGCGTGAAGAAACCATTTCTTCCATTGAAAGCGTATATGGATATGGATGCATTTAAGATATATATGCTGGATGTTGGATTATTGCTTGCGATGGCAGATCTGGACGCAAGTGTAATTATTGATGGAAACAGGATCTTTACGGAGTTTAAAGGTGCATTGACAGAACAATATGTGTTGCAGCAATTAATTGCAGAATTAGAAGTGAAACCGTACTATTACACAACTGCAAATTCTTCGGGTGAAATTGATTTTATGCTGCAGGCATCGGATGCGGTCGTTCCGGTGGAGGTAAAAGCGGAGGAGAATTTACGGGCAAAGAGTCTGCGGGCGTTTTGTGAAAAGTATCATCCAAAGCATGCGGTACGAACATCCATGTCGGATTATCGTGAGCAGGACTGGCTGACAAACATTCCGCTTTACAATATTGACAGGATAGAAAAATATCTTTGATGTCTATAAGAAGAATCTGCATTATTTCGTCCTTAAAAGCGTACACATATAACACAAATACGTCCTTACAATGTATGTAATAAAATACCGCCTGGTATTCATGCTAAGAAACATGAATACCAGGCGGTATTTTCGATTCTGCCGGATCTATTCGTTCAACTCGTGAATGATCGTAGACAGCTTTCCAAGCACAGAAGAGATCTGTGTACTGGTAGTAGACATGCCGTCTGCTAACTTCTGCACTTCGGATGCAACAACGGCGAATCCGCGTCCTGCTTCTCCGGCTCTGGCTGCTTCAATGGAAGCATTCAGGGATAAGATACGCTGGCGGCTGCTGAAATGTTCAATCTTATTCGTGTTATCATTGGCTTCGTCAATATATTGTACGGCTTCCTGGATACCGGTCTGTAATTTGTCTAACAAATGTTTGTTGGTCATTGTCATATAGCAGTCGCGGACATACATATTGATCACATCGCCGAGCAGAGTAGCAGATGCTTCAATCTCCTCACGGCTTTTGACATTGACTTTGTGAAGAGCAGCAATATATTTGTCGGGGTCAATTCCTAATTCCTGTGCAGTCTTACGGAATGCTTCGTCATCCGGATTCTCTGGAAGAACCTGGCCACCAATGACACTTCCAAGCACAGTGCCATCATCTAAGGTAATTGGAATACCAAAGTCAACCAAGCCGGCATGGCAGGAATAGACACCGGTTCCTTCTTTGTCACATTTCTCACAACGTCGGCAGCCTTCAGCACTGCCACGGGTTAAGTCAATACAGAATTCAGTAAAATTATAGCATTCGCTGATATAGTTGCCATCGGCTCCAACAGCCACGGTTGCAAGCCCGGTACTGGTCGCCCAGTTCTTCATAATGCTTTCAAACTTCTCCATGTTACAAAAATCTTCAATCTTCAGCATACAAACAACCCTCCAATTAGGGGCAAGCTTGTCTCTTGCCCTGATATCATTATATACAAATCAGTATAACATTTTGGGTAACATTTTACAAGGATTTAACAAGAAATATGATTAGTACGGAAATGCCTGTGCCAACCTTACAACATCCGTAAGTGTTCTTTTGTTATCATTTACGGTATACTAATGTTCGTAAGAAATACCGGGTATGATAAGACGCAGATCATGTATTTGCACATAGGAGTGAATGCATACTGAACAAAAGAGATGGAAAGGTAAGGAGGTATTTATAATGCAGGAGAAGTTATTAGAGATTCATGATCTATATAAGGAATATGGTAAGAACGAAGGAAAGACGGTTGCACTTGACAGGCTGAGCTGTTCGGTGTTAGAAGGAGAGTTTTTAGGGATTATGGGAAGCAGTGGTTCCGGCAAGACCACGTTGTTGAATTGCATTGCCACGATGATCCGTCCGACATCCGGGGTGATTCTGTTGAAGAATACCGATGTGCTGAAATTAAAAGGAACAAAATTAGCAGATTACCGGGGTAGTAAGATCGGATATCTGTTTCAGAATTTTGAGTTATTAGAGAATATGACGGCAAGAGAGAATATTCTATTGCCAATCTCCATTCACAATGAAAAAGAAGCGGATTGGGAACAGCGAATGGAAGAATTGGCAAAGTATTTGCAGATTGAAGAGGTATTGGATAAGTTTCCGGCACAGATGTCAGGAGGACAGAAACAGCGTGTGGCAGCAGCCAGGGCATTGATACTGAATCCGGAGATCGTGTTAGCGGATGAGCCGACCGGAGCATTGGATTCTAAAAATGCCAGAAATCTGATGCAAATGCTGCATACACTTAATCAGGAGAAGCAGACAACGATTCTGATGGTAACGCATGATGCAAATGCGGCAAGCTTTTGTTCGAGAATTTTGTTCATTCAGGATGGCAATATTTTTCATGAATTGAGAAGAAAGCAGGAATCAAATGAAGCCTTCTATGAGCGGATTCTGAATGTGCAGGCACAGATGGGAGGGGGCAGTGCATATGTTTTTTAAATTAATCCGGAAAAATGGAAAAGATAGCTACAAAGAGAATGGCATTTATTTCTTGTCACTTGTGATAGTGATCATTGCCTTTTATGTAATATTGTCGCTGGAAAAACAGGATGTAATGATATTTTTGAAAGAAATGGAAAGTGATGCAGTTGGACGGTTATTCCTTATGATCAAGGGTGTATATGGAATCTCTCTGTTTATGATCTTTTTTATGGTATATTTTGCACAGCGATATCAATTACAGCGACGCAATCACGAGTTTGGAATGCTGATGATGTTAGGAATGCCGCGGGGAAGATTGTTTGGGATGTTGATGATAGAGGATCTCTATACGAGTGCTGTGTCCTTGATATGTGGGCTGCCGATTGCTATTGTGTTGTCAGAGTGTATCAGTTTGATTACAGCTAAGCTGGTCGGAATGGGAATTATAGGTCATCATTTTTCCTTGTCACCTACAGCAATCGGAGTTACAGCAATTGGATTCTTTGTAATTAAATTAGTGGCGAATCTGATCTTAAGTGCCAAGATTGTCAGAAAAGAGCCGGGCGTTTTGATGCGGGAGCAGGTAGAACAGACCTATAAGAATGTGAAATGGGTCAGAGAAATATTGGGAATTGTGGTTGGATGTGGCTGCCTGATTGCAGCATATGGAATCGTCCTGACGTCAGGGATTGTATTTTATCAGTTAAAATGGATGGCGATTGTGATTATATTGGGTACATTTGGTACATACTGGGCGTTGAAGGGAATCTGCCTTTTCGTGCGGGTGATACTGGTCAAAAGCAGGAAGAAACCGGTATTACACACATTTACATTCCGGCAGTTACAGGAGAATGTATTTGGAAAATGTATGCCGCTTACCATTGCTTCCCTGTTAGTGTTGATGGCAATTATCTGTATGGCGTATGGAATTTCCGTATCCGTATCACAGGCACACGAATATGAGCACGGAATGGATTATACCTTTGTTGCTTATGATGAGGACTCTGAGAAGGAGATTCTTGATTTGCAGAAGGATACATCCGTTGCGGATGTGATTGAAAAGTGGGTCCCGGTGCCAGTGAGTGTTTTGCCAAGTGTACGTTATCAGTCAGATGAGAAAAGGAAGACGGTCGTGTATGATGGGATGAATCTGCAGGAATGTGCACAGAACTTAAGTGAGCAAGATTGGGCAGCCTTTGAAAATACTTCTTTTTACTATGGAATATTTACAGGAGGATCGGATTGCCTGTCAGAACCATATATGATTCGGTTATCTGACTGGAATGCATTACAGCAGGCAAAAGGCAAACAAATATTATCTCTTCGGGACGATCAGATTGCATTATATACCGATCCGGAATTTGTACAGGATAATGTGTCCGTGTATCAGAAGATTATAGCGCAGAAACCATATGTAACGATTAATGGAACACCGTATGAATTTACAGATGCAATCTGTTCGGATGATATTGTGGTGGACCGGAGCATTACGATCGGTTATGGCTGGGTGGTGCCGGATGCATTGTATGAAAGCTATGCAGATAAGAACAATGAGACCACCTATTGGAATGCATATCTGCGCAAGGATCTGATTGAGAAGAATGGCTTAATGCAGGCAATCCGGATCGGAAATGCTTTGTTTGATGCAAAAGGAATCGACTATGAGAATTATCTGCAGAATATCGGAAGACAGGTATTCTATATTGTTGCAGCAAGTTATCTGACAATCTATTTTGCATTTATCTTCTTATTGATCGCCAATACAGTGATCAGTCTGCAATTCTTAATGCAGGAGAAACGAACACGGAGCCGTTACCGCACATTGATCCGTCTAGGCAGCCGGTATGAGCATTTGTGCCGGTCAGCCAGATCTCAGATTCATTGGTATTTTGCAATGCCAATCGGCCTTGCTGTGGTAAGCAGTATTGTGGGAACCTGCGCATTGCTGAAAACTATGCTGCCAAGTATATTAATAGGGAAGAGCAGGTGGCTGATGGGAATAGCAGGGGCTGTCATTTTGGTATTGGCTGTGGTAGAATATATTTATATGTGGCAGGTAGTGAAGTTAAGCCGGCAGAATATTAATCAGATGATGGATGTTGTAAGGGAAGATTGTTAGGAAGAATACAATGAGACGGATTACAGTAGTAGAAGATGATAATTTCATGAGGGAAGAATTACAGTATCGGTTAGAACAGGCAGGTTATGAGGTAAATGTGGTGACGGATTTCTCTAAAACAGTGGAAGAGATTCAGGAACAGACCCCGGATCTGGTTGTGCTGGATCTGAATCTGCCGGGAAAGAACGGGTATGCAGTATGCAAGGAACTGAAATCAAAGTCTTCTATTATCGTACTTGTGTTGACATCGAGAGATCAGTTGAAGGATGAGCTGCAGGCATTAGAGATTGGAGCGGATGAATTCCTGACCAAGCCGTGCCATGGAGAACGTCTGCTTGCACGAATCCGGAATCTGGAGAAACGAATCGATCAGCAACAGAATCGGTTGGAAGGTGGCGGTCTTTCCTTAGACCGCCAGACCGATACTTTGTATGTGGGCGAGGAAGTGGTAAGACTGACGGAACAGGAGGCAACAATCTTAGAACAGTTATTGCTGCATCCGGGTAGCCTTGTGAGCAAACAGCAGTTATTTCAGGTATTGTGGGGAACGGAAGAATATATTGATGAGAATGCCCTGCAGGTTGCAATGACAAGGCTGCGTAAGACTTTGACAAAGCTATCGGTTGAGAGCCGGATCGTGACGGTTCGGGGACAGGGATATCAGATAGAGTGGTGATGGTATGAAAGATTGGTGGAAATGGTGTCGCGAATATGGGATATTTTTAATCGTGCTGCTGGTAATGGATGTATTTACCGGCGGCTTTTTGTGGTTAATGGATGCAAGATCATTTGGTGTATTATTTCTATTATTCTTAGGGGGTTCAATCCTTTTGTTTGTGGTTGGAGTGGGACTTCATATTCGGAAGGAGAGACGACAGCAGCAACAGCTGCAAAAGATATTTTTTGATATGTCGGACAATCAGGAACTGATGCCGGAAGAGAAGGAAAGATGGCAGCAGATGCCCTCCGATAAGCGGGCAGTATACGAATTCGCATATGATCGTATTCAGGAGTTAGGACAGAGAGAACAGCAGTTAATGCAGGAGAAGAAAGAGTACGAAGATTATATAGAAGCCTGGGCACACGAGATTAAGATTCCTCTTTCCTTGGTAACTTTAATATTAGAAAACCGCAAAGAAGAGATGTCAGCAGATGTGTATAAGAAGATGGATTATTCAAATCGAAAGATGCAGGAGTATGTGACGCAGATCTTATATTATGCGAGACTCAAGGCGGTACACAAGGATTATGTGATGGATGAGATCTGTCTGTGCAAGGTCTGTGAAGAGGTGTTGGAAGAATATACGGCATATGAAGATGGCCAGGTGATCGAATGGAGAAACAGGGTTGGCAGTGAGGTGGTGCTGACAGACTGTAAGGGATTACATTTCATCTTAGAACAGATTCTTAATAATGCGTGTAAATATATTGATCCCAAGAAAGAACATTCTTATATTGAAATGACAAGCTATCAGGAGGGGGATGTAATCTGGCTACAGATATCGGATAACGGACTTGGTGCGGAAGAAGGGGAATTGCCATTTTTGTTTGATAAAGGATTTACGGGAAAGACGGTGATCGGACAGGCGAAGGCAACCGGAATGGGGCTTTACCTTGTCGGGGAGATGGCAAAAGATCTGTCCATGCAATTGGATGTGGAATCAAAGGTGGGAGAGGGTTTTCGGATTCGGATGGGATTTCCGGTTATCTATAGATAAATTTTATAAAATATGGTATAGTTAGTGCCTGACAAAAGACTTGTTGTTACAGAGGACATGTCAGAATTAGAGGCAGGAAGGACATCAGATCATAATATGGCGAAGCAGATGACCGAATTGGAACAATATTATAATAAGTTTAATGAAGAGAAAAGGCTGTTAAGCCGGCATGGACAGGTGGAGTATATGACAACGATGCGATATATTCACAAATATCTTGCGGATATGCCGCAGGCGGTCATTCTGGATGTTGGAGCCGGTACCGGACGGTACTCCGTTGCGTTGGCAGACGAAGGATATGATGTGACAGCAGTTGAACTGGTAAAATATAATCTTGGCATACTGAAGTCGAAGAACAGCAGTGTGAAAGCATATCAGGGCAATGCGTTGAACCTTAAGCGGTTTGCAGATGAGAGTTTTGACATGACGCTGCTGTTTGGTCCGATGTATCATTTATATACGATGGAAGATAAAGTACGGGCATTGCAGGAAGCCAAACGGGTTACGAAGAAGAACGGAATTGTCATGGTTGCTTATTGTATGAATGAATATTGTGTCCTGACGTATGCGTTCAAGGAGAATCATCTGAAAGAGTGCATGGAACAGAATCGTCTGACGGAGGATTTTCATTCGAAGGCGGAGCCCAAAGATCTATACGATTATGTGAGGATTGAGGATATTGATGCGGTGAACCGGGCAGCGGGAATGGAACGAATCCAGATCCTGTCACCGGATGGACCGGCTGATTATATGCGTCCGGTGTTGAATGCAATGGATGAAGAGACATTTTCAGTATTTATGCAATATCATTTTGCAACGTGTGAACGGCAGGATCTGATTGGAGCAGGAGCGCATACGTTAGATATACTTCGGAAGGTTTGACATTTTTTTGTGTAAGTTGTGTAGGAATAAGATTGGATGGAGAGATTGGGAATATTGAGACAGGAGGATTCAGGTATGTTAGATCAA
Organism: uncultured Clostridium sp.; assembly: GCA_900552885.1. GTDB lineage: Bacteria > Bacillota > Clostridia > Lachnospirales > Lachnospiraceae > CAG-590. Next base: position 8,279 of record USBM01000026.1, read on the forward strand.
CAGACATTTATGGATACAATTGCAAGTGTGGCAGAGATTATGCGGACAGCGGAAGTACCGATGACGGAGGAAGAAATCCTTGGTTATTTTGCGGATATGGATTTAAGTGATGCACAGAAGGCGATGGTGATGGATTATCTGAAGAATCCGCAGGTTGAGACGGAGGAAGAGGCTGTAGATTCGTCTGGCAACGAAGAGGAGAAGGCAGAGCAATCGAAAGTGTATCAGATGTATTTAGAAGATCTGGCGGGAATCCCACAATATGAGGAAGAAGAGAAGATTGCGTTGTATAAGGCACTGCTTGCGGGTGATGAGAAAGCGATTGAGCCGATTTCCATGTTTTCATTAGAGAAAGTGCTTGAGATTGCAGATAAATATATGGAACCGAAGTTATTGGTAGAAGATCTTGTGCAAGAGGGAAATGTTGCTCTTTTTATGAAGTTAAGTGAGTTGTGTGGCTGTGAAAAGGCATATGATGTAGAAGATGAATTAGAGAATGCCATAGAACAGGCAATCGTAGCCTATGCGTCTGAGATTGACAATGAGAGGGAACAAGAGAGATCATTGGTCGGCAAGTTGAGCTTAGTGCATGAAGCGAAGAAGTTACTAGCGGAAGAGAATGGTACAGAACCGACACTTGAAGAGTTGGCAGAATACACGAAGATGGATGTAGAAGAATTGCGAGAATTGGAAGATTTTGTAAAGAAAAATGAGAAAAAATAAAGAATTCTTAAATTCGAACGGGAAGGATAGGTTTTTCTTTTGTAATTTGATATACTAATCCCAGTTATTAGGGAATACAATACGAGAGAAAGGCGTGCAGAAGATGTCAGAGAAACAGAAAATATTAGTCGCAGATGATGCAAGAGATATAAGGGAAGTTGTTCGGATCATGTTAGAAGATGCCGGATTTGAGGTTATCCTGGCAGTGAATGGAGAAGAGGCTGTGGAGAAGTTTTATCCGGATATAGATTTAGTGATTCTTGATATCATGATACCGGAATGTGACGGAATTAATGCTTGTTCCAGAATACGGGAGAGAGCGGAAGTTCCGGTACTATTTTTGACAGCGAAGTCGGCAGAGTCTGATCTGATCGAGGGATTTGAGGCGGGGGGAGATGATTATCTGACCAAACCGTTTTCCTGTACAGAATTGTTATTGCGGGTGAAGGCACTTTTGAAAAGACCGCATATCGAGAAAGATAGCACAAAGTCCAGGTCACAGATTGTCATTCAGGATATTATTTTAGATAAAGATCTGCAGCAGGTTATCCGGGATGGAGAAGAGATATCGTTAACAGAGATTGAGTATCGGATATTGTTGCTGCTGGCATCGAACAGGAATCATATCTTTACAGCAAAAGAGATTTATGAAGCAGTGTGGGAAGAGGCGTATATGCCGAATTCAACGAATACCGTGATGGTGCATATCCGTAATATTCGCAAGAAGTTAGGTGATACGGGACCAAGCCCGAAGTATGTACACAACATTTGGGGAAGGGGATATCGAGTTGTCTAGAGCAGTCTGTACCCTGAAAACAAAATTAATGTGGTATTTGATTGGCGGAATCGCAGTTGCATTAGTGATCTCCATTGGCTGTGGATATTTGCTGGTGCAGGGTGGAACATATGCAATTGAGAAGATATACAATAACGAGCAGACGAATCGGACGTTTCAACAGCGCTATATGGAGAATCTGCAAAGTTATGTAACGAATCAGCAGATTAAGGTGGAGAATATTACCCAGTTGCAGGGTTGGGTAGAAAGCAATCCGTATGTATATATTTCAATATACCAGAATAACAGGGTTATATTCAATTCAGATGATATGTATCCAGATGAAGACGGGAAAAACCAAATTGACAGTGTTCCGTTGGTGGATACCTATACCAGTAATGAATTGATCGATTCCGATAAGATGTATACATTGGCACTGACGGATGGCTCAACGGCCAGCGTAGATATGTTCTGTTATGATTATTGGAAATATAATAATTACATCTGGGTTGTTTCCATCTGCTTGTGTATCTGTCTTTTTATCTGTATATTGGCGAATCTGTTAAAAGTGAAATTCAGTTATATCGATCAGATTGAAAATGAATTACAGATTCTGGAAGGCGGTAACATGGAACATCCGATCACGATCAAAGGAGAAGATGAGCTGGGGAACCTTGCCAGGGGAATTGAACAGATGCGTCTTTCCGTTATAGAGAATATGCGGAAAGAGAAGATGATGTTACAGGCCAACAAGGATCTGGTAACTTCCATGTCACATGATCTGAGGACTCCGCTTACGACCTTGACCGGATATTTGGAGCTTCTCAGCATGGATCGGGTGACGGAGCCGGAACAGCGTAGAAGGTATCTGGAACTCTCATTGGCAAAGACGAAGGAGATTAAAGAATTATCGGACGAACTTTTTGAGTATTGATGTGGAGCCGGTACCGGCTTATGAATTAGTGATGGATCTGGTGGAGAATCAGTTTTTAAGTCTCGAGGAACAGGGATTTCAGGTGATTGCCCACAATCATGTAGATGAGAATACGGGTAATTGTCTGATCCATGTCAGATATATGCAAAGGGTACTTAATAATATTTTGTCGAATCTGTGTAAATATGCGGATGTAGCCAAGCCGATCGAGATCATTGCAAACCGGGAGCAAAGCTATGTGGTGATCAGGATTCGGAATGGGATACGAGAGAATCTGGATGAACATGAAAGTACCAACATTGGGTTGATCACATGTAACAGAATTATGAAACTGCAACACGGAAAGTTTCAGACGTATGCCGTGGAAGGTGAATTTATTGCTAAGCTGGTGATTCCACTTGAACCGGCAGCGAAAGCATTATAGAATGAAGAATAGAAGAAAGGAAGAATACAAGATGCTTGGAATTATAGGTGCAATGGATGAAGAAGTAGCAAAGATTAAGAAACATATGGAGCAGGTAGAGGAACGGACGATTGCGTCTATGAATTTCCTCAAGGGAACTGTCAAGGGACATCCTGTAGTGGTAGTGCGTTCTGGAATTGGTAAGGTGAATGCGGCAATCTGTACACAGATCTTAGCAGATGTTTATGGTGTGGACGCAGTGATCAATACAGGAATTGCAGGATCGTTAAATGCAGATATCAATATCGGGGATATTGTACTGTCAACCGATGCATTAGAACATGATATGGATGCGGTTGCATTTGGATATCCGGTTGGACAGATTCCTAGAATGGATACCTTGTCATTTACCGCAGATGAAAAGTTGCGCAAGATTGCAAAGGAAACATGTGAGCGTGTTAATACGGATGTGTCTGTATTTGAGGGACGTGTGGTAAGTGGAGATCAGTTCATTTCCGATAAAGCAAAAAAGGAATGGTTGGTTGAGAATTTTGCAGGATATTGTACAGAGATGGAAGGCGCGGCAATCGCACATGCAGCGTACCTGAATGGAATTCCGTTCCTGATCATCCGGGCAATTTCGGATAAGGCAGATGATTCTGCATCGGTAGATTACCCGGCATTTGAGGCAAAGGCGATTGAACATTCCGTAAGATTATTGCTGGCTCTTTGTGAAGCCTTATAGATAGTATAAAAGTATGGGTATAAGATTAGTACAATATTATGGAGATCAGGAGGAATGACACGATCATGAATAAGATTGCAAGTTTTACAGTGAATCATTTAACATTGTTACCGGGAATTTATGTCTCGAGAAAAGATCATGTGGGGACGGAGACAATTACTACATTTGATCTTAGAATGACCAGACCGAATTATGAACCGGTCATGAACACGGCAGAGGTGCATACACTAGAACATCTGGGTGCAACCTTTTTGAGAAATCATTCGGTCTGGAAAGACAAAGTTGTTTACTTTGGACCGATGGGATGCCGTACAGGATTCTATCTGATCCTGGCAGGGGATTATGAATCAAAGGATATTGTGGACTTGATGAAAGAGATGTATGCGTTCATGAAAGATTTTGATGGAGAGGTGCCGGGAGCCTGTGCAAGAGATTGTGGCAATTATCTGGATATGAATCTTCCGATGGCACGTTTTGTAGCTGAACGCTATTACAATGAAGTTTTATGCAATATAAATGAAGAAAGACTGGTGTATCCGGAATAATGAAATGTGAGCGCGATTATCATATATTCTCTAAAAGAAGATATGTTGCAGGGCTGTTGCTGATTATTGCAGCAGCTCTTATTTTCGTGGAAAATGATGCGTTTTTATATAAGAATACAATTGCCAGAGTGGTTTCTGTTGATAATACATTTTCACATGTGCAGGATGGACCTAACGAGGAAGAGGAGAAGTATTATGATCAGGAGATACAGGCAAAGGTGCTGAATGGTGACCGGAAAGGGGAACATATAGCATTGGAGAATACGTATTCACAATCCGGTGTCAATGACGAGAGATATTATGTCGGAGAACAGATATTTGTATCATTGAGGCAAGATACGAATTCCGGAACGATCAATGGAAAGAAAAGGGATTTTTTCCTTGCCTGTCTATGCGGAATGTTTCTGGTGCTGCTATTGATACTGAATGGCAGAAAAGGGGGAATCATTGCTGTTTCTGTATGTCTGAATGTATTGATTTTTTTATATGCGTTGTCATGGTATGGCAATGGAGGAGACCTGATACAAATGACATATATGCTTGTCCTTATATTTAATGGAATTACCTTAGTCTTTGCCGGAGGAGTGCATAGAAAGACTTTGGTTGCTATCATAGCCTCCCTGGCAACAACGGGAATCTGTTATGGAATATATGAGGTTGTACTGCTTACGTCGGAACGACTGCCGTATGAAATGATGGACTATGTGGTGAATCCGTCCGATCTTTCTGAGTTGTTTCTGACCGGAGTTCTGATGGGAAGTTTAGGTGCGGTTATGGACGTGTCGATCAGTATTGCGGCAGGCGTATCGGAGATCCTTTACCGGAAACCTGATATTTCGGTAAAGAGTCTGGTCAATTCAGTTCGGGAAATGGGATATGATATTATGGGAACGATGATCAATGTATTGTTTTTTACTTATATCAGCAGTGCAATTCCTATTTTGGTGATAAAGATCAAGAATGGGTATACACTGTATCATTTAATTAATTTTCAACTTGTGTTTGAGTTGATTCGTTTTCTGATGGGTGCGATCGGGATTGTATTGGCAATACCGGTGGCAGGATTCTTTTCTGTGATTTTGTTGCGTATCTGGAAGAAAAAAGGAGAGAAGATGTCATGATATGGAAGTTAGGAATTATTCTGTTTTTTTTGATGGTGCTGATCGGCGGCAATCGGGGGCTTGATTCTTTTCTTGCGTTAGTGAGGACGTTGCTTGCGTTGTTAGCAAATGTATATCTGATCTCATGGGGAGCTCCGCCTATATTAACTACGTTAGTTATCAGTATTTTTATTATAGTTACAGTTATCTATTTTCAAAATGGGGTTAATGCCAAAATGCATGCTGCGGTTATCTCTGTCATAGCTGTAATCTTTTTTATTATGATGACTTCCGGCCCGCTTTTATGGGCGGCTGGAATTAGTGGATATAACGAAATTGAACAATATGAGGAGATCAGTATGTATTTGTCTTCAGATCTGCAGATATCCATGTCTGCGGTGATGTTATCTTCTGTTTTGTTAGGGCTGTTAGGGGCAATAATGGATACAGCAGTCGCAGTAACTACGGCAGTCAATGAAGTATATGAGAATAAGAAAGAATTAGATGCAAAGCAGCTGTTTATTTCCGGATTGGCAGTGGGGAGAGATATTCTGGGAACTACAGTGAATACATTATTTTTTGCAGGTGTGGGTGAAAGTATTATGTTAGCAGTTCTTTTTACGAAGAATGAAGATGAATTTGCCTATATATTGAACTCAAAAGCGTTATTTAAAGAGCTTGCAGGATTGCTTACCGGAGGAATGGGATGTCTGCTTATTATTCCGGTAAGCAGCATAATTTGTGCAGTGTTATTAACGATATCGCAAGATGTTGGAAGTGATTCGGGAAACTTGTTACAAAAATGTTACATATATTTCAAAAAAGTCTTGAAAAATGTAAAATATGTGTTAAAATAGTCCTTGGTAACAGATAATATACTGTATCGGGAAGGAATGGACGAATGAGGCACAAAGGGTTAGCATTAGTTACATTATTATTTACATTTAGTATGACAGTTTTCTTATCGGTAGACGTGCAGGCTGCTGTTAAGATGAGTAATAAAAAGTTAGTAGTAGAGATGGGAACAACACCTCAGTTACAATTGATCGATTCGGATGATGAATTAGAGGAAGAAGCAGATGATTGGAAAACATCAAACAGCAATGTGGTTGAAGTGGATGAAGAGGGTATCTTAACTCCGGTTTCTGTCGGAAGTGCAGTTGTAACAGCAAAGTTAGACGGTAAGAAATATACGTCCCGTGTAACCGTTGTAGATT
>USBM01000027.1 GCA_900552885.1 uncultured Clostridium sp.
TGTTTGTGTCGAAGATCTCTAAGTTATGGTTAGTACAATTTTCTGAAAAAGTTCTTAAAAATGTTGCGAAAAATTTGCCTTTATGAACAAAATCGAATATAATAAATGAGATACTAGGGTTAAAATGTCTTTTGATCCGGATCAACATAGATGCCAGACGGTAAGAGGAAGGTGCGAAGATGAGATTTATACATATGGCGGATGTACATTTAGGGGTACAGCCGGATAAAGGTAAGCCTTGGAGTGAGGCCAGACAACAAGAGATAAAAGATACTTTTGTAAAAGTAATAGAGAATGCGGAGGCAAAGCAGGTAGACTTATTATTGATCGCGGGTGATCTGTTTCACATGCCACCGTCAGAGGGGATGCTTCGGGATGTAGATTATATCCTTTCCAAACTTACAAAGACGAAGACAATCATGATTGCAGGAAGTAATGATTATATGAAGCCGGATAGTCCGATGGCGAATTATAAGTTTTCTTCTAAGACGATCTGTCTGTCGGCTGATAAGATCAGCAATGTGTATATGAAAGACCTCAATACATGTGTTACCGGTTTTTCTTATAACAGTAAGGAGAATGAGGATGATATTCTCAATCACATTAAGCCGGCGAAGCAGGGAGCATTTAATATCCTATTGGCACATGGTGGGGATGCAAAGCATCTGCCATTTAACAAGAAGAATCTGAAGGAATCGAACTTTGATTATATTGCATTGGGGCATATACATAAGCCGGAAGTGATCAAAGAGAATGCGGTTATTATGTGTGGATCGTTGGAACCGATTGATTATACAGATACCGGAGCGAGAGGTTATATCTATGGTGAAGTGACAGATGGTGTGGTGCATACGGAATTCGTTCCGGTTGCAAAGCGCTGTTACATGAATCTGCTGATCAATATTAAGCCGGATCATACGCCACCAATGATCGTAGATCTGGTAGACAAACAGATCCGTAATCTGGGTACTCAGAATATATATCGGATCCTTGTTAAAGGACAGAATCACAATCGTGATGTGTTTGATTTTAGCAGTCTAATGGATCGGTATAACATTTATGAGGTGGTAACGGAGGCTTCCGGGGAATATGATCTGAATGCACTGTATCAGGAGAATCAGAACAATCTTGTAGGCAGGTTTATTCATCAATTATCGGATAATTATTATAATGATGAAGTCTGCAGGAAAGCAGTTCATTATGGATTAGATGTACTATTGAAGACAGGAGAACGGTAAGATGAAGATTGAGAAGCTGCATTTACAGGATTTTGGACAATTTCATGACAAAGATATTACACTGGATCCTGGCGTTAATATTCTTTATGGATCCAATGAAGCCGGTAAGACCACGACAAAAGATTTTATTGTGGGTATGTTATACGGTATGGATGGTGATACAGAGATAAGAATGGATCAGTATGAGAAGCGGAAACCGATTAACGGAGATGCTTATAAGGGTGCCATGGAAGTTACAACGGAGAATGGGGCATACCGGGTAGAACGGAATTTTCTCAAAAATGAGAAGCAGACCGTTGTGAAGGATTTGAACTCCGGTTGTGAGGTGCCGTTGCAGGAGCCGGGCAATTTAGTTGGAACATTGTTTCATACGGATAAAAGCACGTACATGAATACGTTGTGCGTGGGTCAGACAGAACTGGCAACGAATCATATGATCGTAGATAGGCTGAATGACTATATTGTTAATATGGCATCTACGAGAGCAGGTGATGTAGATGCTGTGAATGCAATCATGCAGTTGAAAGAAAAGAAGAAAGAATTTGCAAATGAGCCGTTGGAGGCAAGAGAACAGGAACTTACCGCAAAGCTGCAACTTGATCGGGATTACGATGCTGAGGTTGCGGCGGTAGAGGAAGAGTATAAGAAAGTAGAAGCTGCATCCGGAGATAAGAAAGCACAGCTTCAGTTCACCCCGATCAAGAATGCTGCCATGCGTGAAGAAGAGGATGCACTGGAGGATACAGAAGAGGAAGAGACAGTTGAAGAACCGGAAGAGGAATTGACTGATCGGGAAAAAGACATAAAGATGCTTCAGAATATGGGTAAACGAAGTGTGTTGGATAATGCATTTGTCCTGCTGTTCTGCGGTTTGCTGTTTATAGCGTTGTTTATTGGTATTGCATGGGTCATTCCTGTGAATATTCCGCAGCTTAAGATGGGTATTATGGGATTTGGTATCTTATTGGTTGTGATCACGACGGTTCAGGTGTTTTCTAGAAGGGCTAAGTTATACCGCTTGTTAGAGGAGATGGAGATTGAGCAGGGATTTGAGGATGCCAAGGCAGAAGTGGCAAGTGCACAGTCAGAGGATCAGACGATGCGTAATACACGGCTAGCAGAACTTCGGGATAAGAAGAATGATATTGTAAGGGAACGCAAAGAACAGGAAGATATGCTGGTTGAGCTCAATGAATTGAAAGAGAAGAAGGCTTCTAATAATGTGGAATTAGCAGCGTTAGATCTTGCTATTCGTACAATCCAGGATCTGTCTGAAGAGATATATGATTCTTTTGGCGGCGTGTTGAATGAGCAGGTATCGGCACTTGTGTGTAAGATTACGAATGGTAAATATTCAGAAGTCCGGATCGATGACCGGCTGCAGGTGATGGTTAAGAGCGGTAATTCTTATATTGGTATGGATTACCTGAGCATGGGAACGATTGAACAGATCTATCTGGCATTGCGTTTATCCATTGCCAATGTATTGATCACGGAAGATTTGCCGATAATCATAGACGATATATTTGTCACATATGATTATCAAAGATTATATGATACAGTAAGTTGTTTGGGTGAGTATCTGAATCGACAGATCATTATGTTTACAACCAATCCTGGTCTTCAGGAGATGTGTACACAATTAGGAATTGCGTACAGTGCGATTTCTTTGTAGAAACTTATTCAAACAACTGGAAATGAGGGAATAACATGACTGAAAACAGAAAGCCCACACCAGAAGAATTAGAAAAGAAAAGATTGCGAAAAGCCAAGAGAGAACGGAAGCGCAAGCGTAAGAGAGTAAGAAGAATTATTCTAAGTTATCTGTTTGTTGTATTTGTATTAGTATGTGTCATTGGTGGATATTTTGTATATGAGAAGTTTGGTAAAGATGTATTGTCTTACCGGGAAGAGGCGAGAGAGCTGGTTGCAGATTCCTCTGTTGATACATTCCGTAAGGATGAGACATCTATTGTATATGATACCAATGGTAAGAAATTGCGGGAAGTAACAGGCGAGAAAGAAGTCTATTATAAGACATATGATGAGATTCCGGCATACTTTGTGGAGGCGATGGTTTCTGTAGAGGATCGCAGATTCTATGAACATCATGGAGTGGACTATGAAGGTATCATGCGTGCGGCATACATTTTATTTAAGAATAATGGTCAGATCACGCAGGGTGCAAGTACCATTACCCAGCAGTTGGCGAGAGGTGTATTTCTTACTAATGAAGTAAGCTATGAGCGTAAGATCAAAGAGATATTCATCGCTTGGGAATTGGAGAAAAAGTACAACAAACAGCAGATATTAGAGTTTTATCTGAATACTATCTTCTTCTCCAATGGATATTATGGAATTGGTGCTGCAGCAAAAGGATATTTCGACAAGGATCTGGATGAACTTTCAGTTGCGGAAGTAGCTTATATTTGTGCCATTCCCAATAGCCCGACATATTATGATCCAAGAGTGAATCCGGAACATACCACAGAGCGGCAACATAAGATTCTTAAGGATATGCATGAATTGGGTTATCTGAATGACCTTGAGTATGAGATGGCGATGGAAGAGACAGTAGAGTTAGCACCAGAGAAGAAGATCAGTCATGATTATGTCGAGACTTATACGAACTTCTGTGCAACGGAAGCTTTAATGGGGGCTGCCGGATTTGAGTTTCAGTATAAGTTTGATACAATTGATGAACAGCATGCTTATAATGAGAGATATCGTGCAACCTATGATGAGTATTATGCAACGCTTTATACAGGTGGATATCAGATCTACACATCGATAGATCCCAAAAAACAGAAGTTATTACAACAGACCGTGGATGAGACATTATCTGTAGATGAAGATAAGAATGATGAGACAGGAATCTATAATCTGCAAGGTGCGGCAACCTGTATTGACAATTCGAACGGTCGTGTTGTTGCAATTGTCGGTGGGCGTACGCAGAATGAATTACAGGGTTATAGCTTGAACCGGGCATATCAAAGTGCCAGACAGCCGGGTAGTACGATTAAGCCGTTGATCGTATACACACCACAGTTAGAGCGGGGGTATACTCCGCAGACAACGGTAGATGATAATCCATTTGATCGGGCTGATATGCCAGAGAATTCCGGCAAGTCATATTCGGGAATGATTTCACTTGCACAAGCGGTTGCGGCTTCTAAGAATGTGGTTGCATATCGGTTGTTTGAGGATCTTACACCACAGGTAGGTGCCGAATATTTACTGAATATGAACTTTAATTATCTGACGATTGAAGATAGGCAGAATATGGCAGCCTGCCTGGGAGGACTTACATATGGTGCGACCACTGTAGAGATGGCATCCGGATATGCTACGATTGAGAATGATGGAGAGTTCCGTAAGCCAACTTGTATTGTGAAGATCACAGATTCCCAGGGGAATGATGTGGTGACAGATAATATTAAGTCAAAGCAGGTATATGAGCTGAATGCCAGCAGAATGATGACATCTATGTTACAAGGCGTATTTAATGGTGGTACTGCAACCGGATTGGGTATTAGTGGAATGTCCTGTGCAGGAAAGACAGGTACTACCGATAATAATACGGATGGATGGTTCTGTGCATATACACCATATTATACGATGAGCGTATGGGTTGGATATGATACGCCACAGGCAACAAGAGGTCTTTGGGGTTCTACTTACCCGGGAAGTATCTGGCATAATTTTATGGCGGAGCTACATGATGGACTGAAAGATATTGGATTCCCGGATTATGAATGGGTACGATCTACCAAGGATTGGAAGGATACGCGTTCCAGCTCCGAGGAAGATGATGACAAGAAGAAAAAGAAGAAGAAAAAGAAAGAGAAAGATACTGAGGTTGAGACAGAAGATACAGCCGCACCAGTAACAGAGGCACCGGTAACAGCTGCCCCTGCAACGGAGGCGACAACGACACAGGCACCTGCCCCGACAACGGAAGCACCAACAACGGCTGCCCCGACAACGACACAGGCCCCAGCTACAACACAGGCACCTGCACCATCTACGGAAGCCACAACGGTGCAGCAAACCTCATAACAGAACAGAGCTAATAAGACCGGTAGGACTGTGAGATTCGCAGTCCTGTCTGTTTTCTAAAGGGTGGAGAGAATGATATTCTTATTGAGTTTGATTCATAATACGACTACATTGTTATTTGGTGTGTTTGTCTCGGCTTTCTTTTTGGGAGTTAAGAAGACACGTCATAATATATTTATATTGTCTGTATTCTTCTGGACAGTGGCTATCTTATATTTTGGGTGCTTTTTGCTGGTGGGAGAGAAAGCCACGATACATATTTATCCACTGCTTGTGCATATACCGCTTATCCTTTTTTTGGTACTTTATTACAGATATCATCTGATAAATACGGCCGTCTCTGTATTTTCCGTGTATTTGTGCTGTCAGATCAGTAACTGGGCGGGGCTGGTTGTGTTAGATGTTACAGGAACAATGCAATGGTATTACATTGTACGGATCATGGTAACGTGTGTCATGTTTTATATCCTTGGATTCCGGGTCTGCCGGACGATGGAGGTCATCCTGAACAAAGATACACGGGAGGTTTTTGCCATTGGCTCGCTTCCTCTTGTCTATTACATATTTGATTATGGTTCTACAAAGTTCTCAGATGTGTTGTATTCCGGGGATAAGGCAGTTGCGGAGTTCATGGGATTTGCATTCTGTCTTTCATACCTGATATTTGTATTGTTCTATGTGCGCGAATATGAAAAGAAGATGGAACTTCGGCAGTACAGTAATCTTATGGAACTTCAAGTGCAGTCCGTTCATAAAGAGATTGAATATGTGGAGCAGAGTAAAAGAAGGCTGTCAATCATGAAACATGATATGCGGCATCAATTGCATATCATACAGGTATTTCTTCAGGAAGGTCATATTGCTCAGGCAATGGACTATATTAAGGAGATAGATGGTACTTACGAAGAGATGAGGGTTGCCAGGTATTGTAAGAATGAATTGCTCAACTCTGTTATAGCAATTTACGAGGGCAGATTTGCTGACCGGGGATTTACTTTAAGGTGTAATATAGTAACCGAAGAACAGCTTCCGTGTTCAGATACAGCGTTGTGTATGATATTGTCAAATGCTTTGGAAAATGCAATGCATGCGTTAGAAGAATCGGATAAGACTGATAGATGGGTCAGTCTTAAGATTGCAATGAAAGGGCAGCATTTGTTATTGGAATTGCGCAATCCGGTAGAGAAGATACCACAGTTTGTGGATGGAATTCCGGTTTCTGCAAAGGACGGGCACGGAATTGGAGTGAAAAGTATCATATATTATGTGGAGCGGATGAAAGGACAGTATCAGTTTACTGTGTCGGAGCATGTGTTTATTCTGAGGGTCATTATTGGAGGCAAATGGTGAAAGTCGGTATTTGTGATGATGAGATGTGTTTCATTGAGACAATTCGTCATCTTATAGGAGAATGGAGCCGGGAGAATGCGGTTCCGGTTACAATATATGAATTTACGAATGGGGATGATCTGATAAAAGCGCATCAGGAGCAGTGTATGGATCTTATTATTCTGGATGTGATCATGCCATTATTAAACGGAATTGATACAGCACGTGAGTTGCGGTTGTCAGATATGAAGGTGCCGATTATATTTCTGACATCGTCGAGGGAATTTGCAGTTGAATCATATGATGTCAGAGCGTTTCATTATCTGATGAAGCCGGTTGATGCAGCAATGTTTTATAAAGTGATGGATCGTTTTCTGGCAGAATGTAAAGCTAAAAAAGAGACTGTCTTTGTCAGAATTGCAGGGGGAAACTGCAACATTACGTTAGATGAGGTAGAGGTTTTGGAGGCACAGAATAAGCAGGTTGTCATCTATTTTGTAAATGGGACTACTCTGGAGATCAAAGAATTATTCTCGGAATGTGCCAATGTGTTTACCTTGGAGAAAGGATTCTACCGATGTCATCGAAGTTATATTGTGAATATGAATTATATTGAGCAGTTCACGAAGACGCAGGTAATTACCAAAGGTGGGGTACAGGTTCCGATATCGAGAAGTAATTATGTTGCATTTAAAGAAGCCTATTTTTGTTATATGTTTGAATAAGAATGGCAGATGATCAGTTGAACACCTGCCATTCTTTGTGTTGATAGTCGTGGATAATTGTATATTCTATGTTAGTCGGTTGAGTTACTGCTTGATCTTAACTTTCTTAACGCTGCTCCACTCACCATAGATCTTTTGATTTCCTTTTTTTGTGAAACTTCGGATCCTTACGTAGTAAGTTTTCTTGAATTTTAATTTCTTAATTGTCTTAGAAGAAGCTTTTGCTTTTACAGTGATGGTTTTCAAAGATTTCGTGAATTTTTTGTTTAATGCATACTGAATCTCATAACCCTTCACGCCGGTCTGTTTTGTCCAGGTGATTTTTATCGCATTTCCTTTTTTGTTAACCGGTTTCAAATCTTCTACACTGTCAGGTTCTGTAGCCGGAGAGGATGTAGCAGTCTCTTTCTTTGCTGCAGGTTTCTGGGTAGATGGTGCCTGCGTTGTCGCCTGTTGCTGGGAACCTGGCTTAGAATTATTCTGCTGTGTCTGATTAGAGGAACTGCCTGTCTTTGGAATTGTCTTTCCGCGGGAGATAGTTCTCTTACAGTCTTTACAGTAGGTGTCACCGGTATAACCATCGGTTGTTGCTGTTGCTTCTTTCTTATTGCGAATTTCGGTGTTGACGTGGTTCTTTGAATCCTTCGGAATAGATATGATCTCTGTTTTATCACAGATCATACATTTGCGGGTCTGGCTGCCCTTCTTGACACAGGTAGAAGGTTCGAGTACATTGCCGTTCATCCATTCATGTTGGCATTCATCATCTTCCTTCTCCCATTTTGCATAAAGGGTAACATCGCCTACACTGCCTTTTGGAATTTCGTCGATCTGCTTAGTGTATTGGTCATCTAAGAACCAGCCGAGGAAGATATATCCTTTTCGTGTAGCTGCTTTCAATTCGATCGTGTCATTCTCGGAAGTATAAGTAGATGGGTTGTCCGCATGGTTCGTACCACCTGTTAATTCGTATGTGATTGTATAGGTACCCGGGGTATCCGGTTTGTCCGGCTTGTCCGGATCCGTCTTGTTTTCCTTCCAGATTGCATATAAGGTGACGGTTGCATTGTCTTTGTCTGCAAGGGCACGAATGCTTTCCTGATCCTTATAGGACTGCCCGCTGCCGTCTGCCTTAGTATTCCAACCGACAAAGGTATAGCCCTCTTTGGTATAGGTGTTGGCTGTCAGTTTAAATGTGATCAGTTCGATTGGATGTATCTCATCTGCCATCTTTCCTGAATCGGCACCGTTTCCGTCATAGACTATGGTGTAGGAGCCCTGTGGGTAAGAGACGGTACGTCCGGACCATACATATTGTGATTTCTTTGCCATTTTTCTGATATCGGATGCAGGGAGTTCTGAGTAGACTCTTGTTACAATGTCTGTTCCGTCCTGGGCGAAGGCACAATCGCCTAATGTCTTCAAAGTGCGAGGGAGATAAAGGTTACACATCTTTTTCATACCCATACAGCCGTAAGCATCGATGTCTTTAACATTGGTATTGGTCAGATCCAATGTCTCAATAGCGGTACCATCTAATGCGTAAGCTTCAATCTCCTGCAGAGATGCCGGGAATGTGATCTCCTTCAATGCACTGCAGTCCCGGAATGTACTCTGTCCGGTTGTTGTAAACGTAGAATCCGAGAAGTCTAATTTCTTAAGGCTAGAGCACTTATAGAATGCATATTCGGAAATTGAGTTGATATTGGCACCGGTGCAATCTACGGTCTCAAGTGCGGTACAGCCTGTGAAAGTAGAGATACCGATATACATTTTCTCATGTTTACCAAAGATAACAGACTGCAATGAAGTACAATCTTTAAATGTTTCCGATCCAACAGAAGTAAGATTGGTACCGGTGAAATCTACTTTGGTAAGGGAAGTACAACCACTGAAGACGCCGCTTGTAAATTCTGTAAGGGATTTTGGCATGTTGATCTCTTCGAGTGCAGTACAGTCCTTAAATGCTTTTATATCCATATAAGTAATGGTATCCGGTAATTTGACTGTTTTTAATTTGGTACAGCCTTCAAAAGAACCGGGAGAAGTTGTCGTTGGAGTTGCTAATTTCTTCAATGCGGTCTTGCTGAGATCCACGCTTTCGATATTGGTACCTGCAAAGCCGGCATAGATCCGGGTAATTGGAATGCCGCCGATATTATCAGTGTCTACAACAAGAGATTTGGTTGAAGTGTCGTATGCTTTTACAATACTCATGAACCAGTTCTCAGTGTTCTTCCATTTGCTATAGGATAATCCCGTATTGTAATCACTGGCACAACTGCGGTATGAATAGTAGATACCATCCTTTTTCAGGTTCGGAACGGAATAAGGATAATATTTCGCTTTGGAATATTTGTTTGTGGCAAACATGGAAACCTTCATATCAAAACAATTATTGAAATTATAGATTGCTGCAGCACTTGTGGTATCTTCTTTCCATTCATCCGTTAGTGTATAGCGATTAAGGCTGCCGACAGTCGGGTCAATGTAGATCCATCTTTTTGTGTCTGCATTATAACATACATTATAGGCATGTGTAGCGGATATGATCTGGATAGATGGGATGCCCCGTGCATGCATTAACGTTGTTAGCAGATTGGAATATCCTTTGCACACCGCCTTCTTGCTGGTCCATACATCATATGGATTGTCAGAAGTGAGTTCCGTTCCTTTGGAGCTGTAACGTTTGTCTTTTTCGTTATAGAAAGTCCGGGTTGACACGTATCTGGTGATCTCTTTCATTTCCTTTTCTTTGGTGGAAATATCCACACTGCATAGATACAGATCAAGATCTCGCTTCATCGCATCGTATTCAGATGGTTTGTAGGTATCTGCTTTTGGATCGTCTATCAGATCCGTGTTTGCATACCCCTGGATCAATGCATCAAATTTCTGCAAGGAAGATTCATCCGTATCCGAATCGCTTGCCTGTACAATTGGAGCCTTTGTGCCCATTATCAGGAAAAGACACATTATGGCAGATAGAATGCAAGCTCTTACTGGTGATTGATGTTTGGTGATTCGTTTTTTCATAGTAGGTTACCTCCTTTGTTGTGTAATCAATCGTAAAAGGTATCATTACACTATGAAAAGAAAAATGATACCCTCTATTTGCAATAAGGATATCATATGTTTTGTCTCCAAAATCCGGATTGGTGCGAAATGCTATCTATAAGGCGTGAATGGTTTTTTACCCTTGCACAGCGTAGTAGATTCTGATACAAACAGCACGAAACACAACAATGTAAATATCGGTTGCAAGGATATAACACTTATCATAAGCAGGTACTTCAGAACCGCCGGTACTTGGCGAGGTGTTTTCGAGCCTAGTACCGCTGCGAGTGATGAGTAGCGAGAGCGTGCCTGCGATGATATGTTATATTCTTGCAACCGATTCACAACCTAACATTTCGTGCGTCCGTCTTCACTTACGCTGTGCAAGGGTAATAATTTATAATACGTACGGGGTGACCTGATACACGTAATAATTCAACCAATTAAAGTAAAGTGTATTTGCATGACACCTCCAGGACTTGATCGGCGTCTGCGACGGATCATCATCCGGATAATAATTACATGGAACCTTCGGATCCAATCCTTTCTCCACATCTCTCTTATATTCCTGATCAAGGGTCATCGTATCATACTCCGGATGTCCGGTCACAAAGATATTCTTCCCCCCCTCTGCAATGATCAGATACGGTCCGGTAATATCACTTTCCGATACAATCTCTAATTTGTCATTTGCAACGATATCTTCCTTGCTCACTCCGGTATACCGTGACTGCGGCACGAGGAATGAATCATCAAAACCTCGCACTAATGGTGTACGCTTATGAAACGTATAATGTTTATAGATACCGGAAAATTTTTCCGGAAGCAGATATTTTCTGACACCATACCGATAATATAATCCAGCCTGTGCCCCCCAGCAGATATGAAGCGTAGATGTCACATTCTTTTCTGACCAGTCCATGATCTTGGTCAGCTCATCCCAATACTCCACTTCCTCAAAATCCATCTTCTCCACCGGTGCACCTGTGATGATCATTCCATCAAAACGGCGGTTCTTAATCTCCTCAAATGTTGTATAGAAACGTTTCAAATGCTTTCTTGCAACATTCTTCGGCTCATAAGTACCTGTACGGATAAATGAGATATTTACCTGTAATGGTGTATTGGCAAGGCTACGCAATAACTGTAGTTCTGTATCCTCTTTGAGTGGAATAAGATTCAGAATAACCACCTCAAGCGGACGGATATCCTGGCTCATTGCCCGATCTGCATCCATTACAAATATATTCTCTTCCTCTAATATCTTCTTCACTGGTAAATCATTATCAATTCTGATTGGCATAGTAGTTCCTCTTTTCTATCTAACATATTGCTGTATTATTCGTATAATTCACATCTTAACGGAAAACTTCAAGTCTGCAAACAAGCACACGTTTCCCCTCTTATCTCATCAATTCACTCACAGCTTCCCCATTGGCAAGCTTTACAAAATCATCCTCCGAAAGAATCGGAATTGAAAGTTCCCTCGCCTTTTTATTCTTAGACGAATTAGATGTCACATCATTATTAATCAGTATTCTTCGATACCGATCCGGTCACCTTCCCACCCAGTTTTTCAATGTATTCCTTCAATTCGTTCCGGTTGGCAAATTGTTCCACACTTCCTGTAATGACGAAAACCTTGCCTTCTAATGTCTGCTCGGAATCATTTTCTTCCTGTTCAAAGGTAATCTCTGCAAGCAATTCATTCACGATCTGCATACGCTGTGGATTGGCAAAGAAATCGCAGAATGCCTTTGCGAGCACATCCCCAATGCCATCAATCGTAACCAATTCTTCTTCAGTCGCATGAATGATACGGTCGAAGTCCTGCCCAAAATAAGCCACAATCACCTTTGCATTTGCAAGTCCAATCCCACTGATTCCTAAGCTATAAATAAACTTCGCCATTGCAACAGTCCTTGCATTCTCAATAGACTGCATAAGATTATCATACGATTTCTGACCAAAGCCTTCCATCTCCACAATCGCATCTTTATGCTGTGCCAGATGAAACACATCCGACAAGTCTTTCAGAAATCCCATTGCAATGAATTTCTCCAATGTTGCATCGGATAATCCATCGATATTCATGGCATTTCTAGATACAAAATGTGAGAATCCCTTGATCTGCTTTGCACTGCATAACGGATTCATACAATATAATGACTGTACTCCATTCACATCCTGTAACGTTGTCGCCTGTCCACAAGCCGGACATACTTTTGGAATCTCAAGATCATTACTCCTGGTCAGATTCTCTGCCACCTGTGGAATGATCATATTTGCCTTATATACCGTAATCTTATCACCAAGCCCTAATCCTAATGCCCGCAATATGCTGACATTATGCAGACTTGCTCTTGTCACCGTCGTACCCTCTAATTCAACCGGCTCAAATACCGCAACCGGATTAATAAGACCCGTTCTTGATGGTGACCACTCCACTTCCGTAAGAGTTGTCTCTGCCTGCTCATCTGCCCATTTGAATGCAATGGAATCTCTCGGAAACTTTGCTGTTCTACCAAGGCTTTTTCCATACGCAATATCATTATAAGAAAGTACCAGACCATCCGATGGAATATCATTATCCGGTATTCTTGCCGCAAAGTCCATCACCTGATCTTCTAATGTATCCTTTGTTACCACAAAATGTTCGACTACATCAAAGCCCTGCTTCCGTAACCATGCAAAACGTCCGGTCATCGTATTGCCATATCCTGCTTCCTCTATCTGCTCCTTGGACAGCACATCTGCCACCAATGCAAATGCATAGAAATGCACATGTCTCTTAGCGGTAATCTCATTGTTCAACTGTCTGACCGAACCTGAACACAGATTGCGTGGATTCTTATATTTCTCTTCCGCTTCTGAAATCTCCGCATTCATCCGGTTAAAATCTGAATATTTGATTACCGCTTCCCCACGCAAAACCAGATTCCCTTGATACGGAATCTTCTTCGGTACATTCACAAAGGTCTTTGCGTTATTCGTAATCACCTCACCGATCTCTCCATTACCTCGTGTTACCGCATTCTTAAGCTCTCCATTTTCATAAGTAAGTACCACGGTAAGACCATCTAACTTCCAGGAAAGAACGCCTTCATGATTGCCTAACCATGTCACCAATGCTCCAACTTCTTTTGTCTTATCTAAAGAAAGCATTGGTGCTGGATGTTCCTGCTTCTCTAATTCACTTAATACCTCGTAGCCGACATGTACTGTCGGACTGTTTGCAAGCACAATTCCTGTCTCCTGCTCTAACGCCACCAATTCATCATATAACTTATCATATTCTAAGTTTGACATAATCTCCGTATCTTTCTGATAGTACGCTTTCGACGCCTCATTCAGAATCGACACTAACTCTTTCATTCTGCTTGTTTTGTCCATATCATTCCCTCAATCTCTATCTCTCATGAATCCGTCTACGAAGTTCCTTGATTTCTTCCGCAGTTACCTCACGGATCTCACCAGGTTTCATATCAGCCAACATAATATTCATTACTCTGATTCTGCGCAGTTTGGTCACTCTATATCCAAACTGCTCACACATTCGTCGAATCTGCCGGTTGAGCCCCTGGGTTAATATAATCGAAAATGTCTTATCATTCTTTTTATGTATCTTACACGGTCTTGTAACCACCCATTCATCCTTATTCGCATCATGGATTCGTACTCCGGTCGCCATTCCCTTTAGGAATTCATCCGTAATCGAACGATTCACCGTTACAATATATTCTTTCTCATGCATATTGCGTGCTTTGGCAATTTCATTACAGAGATCCCCATCATTGGTAAGCAGTAGCAATCCTTCCGAATCTTTATCTAATCGTCCCACATACTTAAGTCCATCTTCCAGATCAAAATTCTGAAAGATTCCTGATTCATCCCCATGGTATGCGGTACATGCATATCCTTTTGGTTTATAAAAAGCGACCATCTTAAATGTCTGCTGTCGCTTCACAATCTTTCCGGCTACTACGATTGTATCCGCATCGGTAACATGCATTCCCATCTGTGCCGGTTCTCCATTCACTAAAACCCTGCCTGCAGCAATCCACTCATCTGCCTTTCGTCTGGAACACACGCCTGCTTCACTTAAATATTTATTCAATCGAATCTCTTCACGCATTGTAGCCACCTTCTTTACGTTCTT
>USBM01000028.1 GCA_900552885.1 uncultured Clostridium sp.
CAGCTGCGTACGAGTCGTAGCGCGAGCGTTCCTGCGTTGATATTGTTATATCCCGACAACTGATTGAAAACCTATAATATTTCGTACGTCCGTCACACTTACGCTGTGCAAGGGTGATATTACCACTCTTTGAGAAAGGTCTGGAGTTTCTTATAGGTGATAGTATATCCTGCCCTACTCCAATGGATGCCATCCCCGCCGCTATAGGATGCCTTCAGAGAACCGGATTTGTCAGACAGGAACGATACCGTATCCAGATAGTGGATGTACTTTTTGGTTCCGGTATATTTCCGGAGTGCTTTATTGAAGCGAACTATGGCAGTATTGTTCACTTCGGAGCTGTTGCGTGTCGGACTGACACCCATAACAATAATCTCCATGTGTGGATTTTTTTTATGACAGGCATTCAGTATCTTTTTGTAGGGATTCAGGATGTTGTCAATCTGTGTCTTGCCGGGATTGCCGCCTAAGCTGTTCATACCGAGCATAATGATCATTCGGTCCGGGTTATATTGAAGGAGATTCTTCATATAGTCACTTGTATAGAAATTGTAGGTGTGAATACCGATTTTTGCAAAGTCACGATTGCATTTTCCTTTTGTCACACCATATAGTTTAAATCCGGTCATGATGGAATCGCCTACATAGGCGATTTTTTTTGCTTTTTTGCGGACAGTTGCAGATACGATCTTGCTGTAACGGCTGTCGGAATATGTCCGGGGATCACCGGAAACAGCTTTCACTTTGTAATAATAGGTTGTGAACACTTTGCCGGTCTTATCCGTGTATCGTGGTTTTTTTGTAGAGGCGATGCATTTGTAGTCGCCTTTTGCGGATGTTGCCCGGTAGATCTCGTATTTGGAAGCGAGAGCATTCTTAGTCCATGTTATATGTATTGCGGAATTAGAGGTGGCGGTACACTTTCTGATCCGGACAACTGCCAAAGGCTGGGTGTCGGATTGTTCCGGTGCAGTGGTGTCTGATGATATTGTGGATGGTTCTCCGGCAGCAGGAGATGTTGCGATACCCATGCGGTTATCGGATGATTGCGGTTGGAATATAACAGTCTGTGTGGTATGTACAGGCATGGCATATGTGGTAACGTTCTGACAAAGAAGGTATGCACTGCCAAGAAAAGCATATGTAAGTAATCTGGTTCGAAACATTTTCATAACATGATCCTCTTTTCTGCATTATTGGGGCAGACGATGATCGCCCCTGCATCATATTATAAAACTTATAAAATGCACGTCAATACGCATAGAACCGGAAACGTCAGCAAAATATTACAAAAAAATACCGGAATAGAGGATTATTCCGGTAAAGTAATACTGGTTATAAGATTCACGCGATTCCCTACGCATAAGGATAAGCTGATGCCGATCGTCTGGCTTCGATAGTGAACAAAATTACTGATCAGCAGGAGACTGTCTGCATTGGTGAGATGCAGTGGTTCCACCAGATTCTCTTCGTAAGGAAAGATGCGGATGGTCTGTGTGATGGTCAGTTCGTCCGGGATATCGTTCATTTCAAACAGGTAAGGAAACAGGGAAGTAGATTCCGGCTGTTGGAACATATAGGTAAGACCGATCGGCCGGCCGGCCACAGATTCTAACACATAATTGGAAACCAGATCGGCAAAGGCAGACGGTAATGCGGAATTAGCGGCAATATTGCGTACCTGTTCCGGAATGAAGGATATCTTTTCAGTGGTATATCCTTCGTTAATCAGAGTGCAGTCCCTATAAGGAAAACAGTAGTATAGTAATTCACGGTCTGTCTTTGGCGGACAGAGGTAGTAACCACTTCCGGGATGCCGTTCAATGATCCCTTTACCGATCAGTACTTCTAATGCGTGGCGCAAAGTAACTCTTGTGACATTCAGCATGGTTGAAAAGTCGCGCTCCGAAGGAAGCTTGTCTCCCGGCTGCAGGTTGTGTTCATCTATATATTGTTTTACCTGTTCTTCTATATCAAGACTTAATAGATTATACATTTTTGGCATGTTGAAAAGCCTCCTTGTGGATAAATCATTTAGAATAACTGGGATGACAAGTGGAATTCGCCGTTGCGGATAATGCCATCTGTGTAATATTTGGCAAAGGTGGGAACTACCATAACTTCGGTATGCTCTGCTACCAGCCCGTCCTTTGTGGATGAGATGATCTCGATCGAAACGATGGGGCTGCCTTCTTCTAAACCAAGTAAGCGTGCAAAGGTATTATATGTTCTGGAAGAAGAAAATACATGCCGGATCGTATGGATATGTATCTTGTTGATCGAAAACATATCGTATAAGGAGTATACCTGAAAATCAATCTGCTCCTCATTCTGAATGCTTTCGTGCAGAATGGTTGTATTCTCTATGGAAATCGGTATGTTGTTGCCACTTCGTAAACGAACGATCTGGAACATCCCGGTATCGTCCGGTACGTGAAAAATATTGGAATACTTATGACCGGCAGCCCTTGTCTTAGTTGTAAGCACCTTGGAATTCGGAGTATAACCGGCCTGCCATAACAATTCACTCATTCCTTTGAAATGAATGGCGGAATCATCAATGTCAGTCTTGATCACATAGGTTCCTTTTCCCTGTACCCGTTTGAGAAGGCCTTCTTCGATCAAGAGATCAATTGCATTGCGTATGACATTACGGTTTACCTGTAATGTCTGTACCAGATCTCTTTCGGAAGGAATGGTAGTGCCGTAGGCGTATGTTTTATCTAATATATGTTCCCGGATGATCTGGGATACTTCTGTTGCATTGTCTGACATATCGTTCTCCTGTTCCACATTATCTATCCTGTAAGCAATGTACTGCGTATTGCTGTATAAGATAGATAGGCGCTGTGCTCTGCTAAATACTAGACATATTATAACAGAATTTATTTGGAAAAGAAAGAGAAAAACATAAATTGGTATATTAAAAATGCATCTGGTAAAACAATTGGTACATTTTAAATAAAAAGTGGTTGACACAAAGAATATAAGGTGGTATATTATAAACACAAAGTGGTTATGAACTTTTATATGTGCGCACATCAGGATCAAATTTAATTTTAGGAGGATGATAAGAGATGTATGGATTTGAGAATGAAACATATTTAAGTGTATTGAATGGAGCAGTTAACAATATTCCAAAGATTGCAGAGGTGGTTGACCAGGCGTATGCAAAGGGATATGACAATGTATTTTTAGTAGGAACCGGCGGAACTTATTCTATGGTAAGCCCTCTTGCTTATATGTTGAAGACCAATTCTACAGTGGAATGGTATTATGAGATCGCAGCCGAGTTAGTAGCTGCAAAGCCAAAGAAGTTATCCGATCGTTCGCTTCTTATTACAGCGTCTCTTTCCGGTACAACCAAGGAGACGATCGCAGCAGCAGAATATGCGAAGAGTGTAGGAGCACAGGTGATCTCCTTTGTAGGAGAAGAGGATTGTCCGCTTGGTGCAGCATCTACTTATGTGATCGCAAATGCAGCATCCAACGATAACCTGGTAGAAGATATGTATATTCACATGTTTGCGTTAGGTGCATTGATCATGAAGAAGAATGGAGAGTTCCCGGAGTGTGATCGTTTCTTAGAGACACTTAAGAAGATGCCGGAAGCATTATTGAAGGTACGTGAGCAGAATGATGAGAGAGCATTAGCATTTGCCGAGAAGCACAAGGATACGAAGTTCCATATGTGCATCGGAGCCGGTAATACATGGGGCGAGACATATTGTTTTGCTATGTGTGTATTAGAGGAGATGCAGTGGATCGCAACCAAGTCTATTCATGCTGCAGAGTTCTTCCATGGAACAATTGAGATGACAGAGAAGGATATGAGTTTCATGTTATTCAAGGGTGAAGATGAGACCCGCCCATTGGTTGACAGAGTAGAGGCATTTGTGAGAAGATATTCAGACGTAGTAGAAGTATGGGATACCAAAGATTACAAGTTAGAGGGCATCGATGAAGATATGAGAAAGTTTGTCGCACCTATGGTATTGGCAGCTCAGAATGAGAGAATCAGTGCTCATTTTGAACATGTCAGAAATCATAATCTGGATATCAGAAGATATTATAGAACAGTAGAATATTAGAATCAGATAGGAGAGATGGCGATGAGAAGATTATTGATAGCAACGCATGGCAGATTTGCGGAAGGAATCAAAGAGACATTGAACTTTATATTGGGACAGACGCAGGCTGTCGATGTGATCTGTGCTTATGTAGAACCGGATTTTGATATGGACCGGGCTGCGAAAGAACAGATGGAAGCATTGTCAGAACAGGATGAGCTGATCGTAGCTGCAGACCTGTTTGGCGGAAGTGTTGCCAATAAGTTCTCAGAGTATATCTCAAACGGTAACGTATATGTAATTACAGGAATGAACCTTCCTTTGCTGATCGAACTGACCGGTTCGTTGGAGGATGACAGACCGACAGAAGAGATTATTGCAGAGGCAATTGAGTCGGCGAAGGAAGGTATTGTGAATGTGAACCAGGTGTTGGGAGAGGCATTGGATACAGAGGAGGATGATTTTTAATGGTTAAATTAGTAAGAGTGGATGAAAGATTAGTACATGGTCAGGTTGCATTTGCATGGACCAATTCCTTAGCGGCAGATTGTATATTTGTAGTAAATGATGCCGTGTCAAAAGACAAGTTAAGAGCAACTTCTCTGAAATTAGCAGCTCCGGCAGGTGTGAAGTTTGTTGCCAAGTCAGTCGATGATGCGATTGCAGCATTGAAGTCCGGCAAGACAGATAAGTATAAGCTGTTCATTGTTGTGGATAACACGGCAGATGCACTTCGCCTGGTCAAGGAGGTAGAAGCTGTAGATCACATTAATCTTGGCAATATGAAGGTGAAAGACGGAACGAAGACGTGGACGAATTCGATTGCCGTAACAGATGCAGATATTTCCAATATTAAGGAGATGATCGCAGCGGGTGCTGAAGTTGAATGCCGACCGGTTCCAACAGAGAAGAAGATCATGGCAGAAAGCCTGATCTAGAGGAAGGAGATTATATATGGTAGTGAAAGCATTATTAGTGGCATTAGTGGCATTTTTAGCATCCATTGACGAGCAGACCTTTGGTGCCTGCATGATGTCACGTCCATTATTTACAGGCCCGATCATTGGTTTGATCATGGGAGATATGACAACAGGAATTATTATGGGTGCATCGTTAGAGGCCATGTTTATGGGTTCCATTATGGTAGGAAGTGCGGTTCCTCCGGAGGTATATGCATCAAGTGTACTTAGTATTGCGGTAGCAATTCAATCCGGAGCCGGTGTCGGAACTGCTGTTGCGTTAGCACTTCCGTTATCCGTTTTCTTACAGATGTGGAGAAACTTCTGTTATGCAATTCCGGGAAGCTGGGCAGGTAAGCAGATTGATAAGGCGGTAAATGAGAGAAACTTAAAGAAGGCGAATCTGTTACATTTAACAGTGGTACCATTGTCGATCGGTATTCCGTCAGCACTGCTTGTATTCGTTGCGGTGGCATTTGGTGCAGATACGATCAATAGTGTATTGAATCTGATTCCGGATGTAGTAATGGATGGTTTCAATGTAGCAGCGGGAGTTCTGTCCTGTGTAGGACTTGCTCTGTTAATTAAGATGATGTCTAACAATAAGATCATGCCATTCTTATTCATTGGCTTTATTGCCGTTATGTACCTTGGAATGGATGTA
The DNA here is from genome assembly GCA_900552885.1 of uncultured Clostridium sp. Taxonomy (GTDB): domain Bacteria; phylum Bacillota; class Clostridia; order Lachnospirales; family Lachnospiraceae; genus CAG-590. Next base: position 5,694 of record USBM01000028.1, read on the forward strand.
ATCGGAGTAGCGGTTGCCGGACTTTGTATGGCATTGATTGCAGTTAACAGCATGAAATTTGAAGAAGCAGAGGAGGATTTCTAATGGAGAAGAAAGAACAACAATCAACAGAGATTATGACAGCCAAAGACTATCGGAGCATTTTCTGGAGATCCTTCACGATTCAAAGCTCCTGGTCATTTGACAAAATGATGGCATATGGATATATGTATGCAATTGAGAAACCGCTTCGTAAGATATATCCGAATGATGATGATTTCTATGCAGCACTGAAACGGCATACCGAAACCTTTAATATTACACCACATGTATCACCTTTTGTAATGTCATTAGGTGTTGCCATGGAAGAAGAAAATGCAAAGAATAAGGATTTTGATACAGAATCCATCAATAATGTTAAGGTAGGTCTGATGGGACCGTTGTCCGGAATTGGCGATTCTTTCTTCTGGGGAACATTCCGTGTCATTGCTGCAGGTATTGGTATCGGACTTGCAAAGCAGGGAAATATATTGGGAGCAATTTTGTATTTTCTGATCTATACCTCTATTCATTTCCTGACCAAGATCCTTGCAGGAAAATATGGATATAAACTGGGTACCAAGTTCTTAGAGAATGCTTCCGAAAATCATATGATGGAGAAGTTATCTTATGGAGCATCCATACTTGGATTAACTGTAATTGGTGCCATGATCGGTACGATGGTCTCGCTACAGACAACATTATCCTTTACCCTGTCGGGGACAGAGACTACGTTGCAATCGATCTTTGATCAGATATTCCCGGGATTATTACCTCTTGGGGCAACCTTCTTATGCGTATGGCTGTATAAGAAGAATGTGAAGACAATATATATTATTCTTGGAATCTTTGTATTGAGTATTCTTGGATGTATGATAGGAATTTTCTAGTATGTTAGTGATATTTGATATTGATGGCACCCTGAATATGACAGAGACATATGGTATTGCCGCATATCATAAAGCATTAGAACAGATGGGAGCGGATCATTTTACGGATGAACAGCTGCGTGACCGGATCGGTGCAACCTTTACAGAGGATGTAAAGTACTTCTTTGGAGAGAGAGCAGAGGAACTGATAGATGAATTCTCTGCGTTAATTGAGCAATTATGGTTTGCAGAGGTAGAAGAAAAGGCACAGTTGTTTCCGGGTGTCTTGCAAATGTTACATAGTCTGAAGGAGAATGGACATCAGCTGGCCATCTGTTCAAATGCAACGGAAGAAGAGATTGCAGTTATCCTTAAGGCACTGCATGTGGAACAGGAATTTGATTATGTGCAGGGTCTTACTCCGAAAGACAGTAAAGCGGATAGTCTTCGTGTATTATTACAACGTGTTCAGCCGGAACAGGCTGTTATGGTTGGTGACCGGTTTTATGATATGCAGGCAGCCAATGGGAATCATATCCCGTTTATAGGGTGCCTGTATGGATATGGTGCAGAACATGAATTGGATGCGGCACGATATTGTGTTACGGAACCATGTGAGATTCCGATTGTTGTAGAGCAGATAGCAGACAATAAGGATGGAGCGTTGTCGCAATGAGTGAGAAACGTTGATATGCAATATTAACAAATTTAAAGATAAGTTTAAGTAGATTTTACCTGTTTTCATCTTGCATAATCTATGCATCTACAGTATAATAATACATACTTCGACATGATTCGGAGAATATTATTTAATGAGGTGGAAGATATGTATAGTTATGATTCAGCTATGTTGGCAGCCGTTGCAGGTATGCTTGGTGTGATCGTAGTAGCGATGATTGTGTGGATTGTGATCGCAATTATTGCGGGCTGGAAGATTTTTACGAAGGCAGGAGAAGACGGATGGAAGTGTTTGATCCCGTTTTACAATCAGTATATTCTTTATAAGATCACATGGGATGGTACTTATTTCTGGGTAATTCTTGGTATTGCCGTTGTAAGTGGTATTGTAACAGCATTAGAGATTCCGGTAATTGGAACATTGTTAAGTATCGCATCCGGTATTATTGGTATCATTCAGACACATAAGATGTCTAAGGCGTTTGGTCATGATGTAGGATTTACATTAGGCTTAATCTTTTTGAATCCAATCTTTATTCTTATCCTTGCATTTGGTGGATCAGAATACATTGGACCACAGTAAGAAATTACTGTACAAACAATTTGAAAAAAGTTATAATAATGCGTGAGTGTGATTGCTCACGCATTATTTGTGTATAATGAGGAATTGTGATACGCAATTTCCTGAAAGAAACGATATAGGAGGCAATTATGGCAGAGTCAATGAAGGGGTTGCACAGAACCCACAGATGTACAGAAGTCAGTAGCAAGAATGTTAATGAGACCGTTACCGTAATGGGATGGGTGCAGAAGAGTCGTAACAAGGGTGGTATCATTTTTGTGGATCTTCGTGACCGCAGCGGTATCTTGCAGGTAATCTTTGAAGAGGATAAATGTGGCAGTGAGAGTTTTGCAAAGGCAGAGAAGTTAAGAAGTGAATATGTCGTTGCGATTACAGGTGAAGTCGCACTTCGTGCAGGTGGAATCAACAAGAACCTGGCAACCGGTGATATCGAGATCATTGCAAAGGATATCCGGATTCTTTCCGAGGCAGAGACACCTCCGTTTCCAATTGAGGAGAATTCCAAGACAAAGGAAGAGGTTCGTCTGAAGTATCGTACGTTAGATCTTCGCCGCCCGGACTTACAGCGTAATCTGATCCTTAGAAGCAAGGTAGTAAGCATTATCCGTAACTTCTTAGCAGAAGAAGGATTTTTGGAGATCGAGACACCAATTCTTAATAAGTCAACTCCGGAGGGAGCAAGAGATTATCTGGTGCCAAGCCGTGTGCATCCGGGAAGCTTCTATGCGTTGCCACAGTCACCACAGATCTTCAAGCAGTTGTTGATGGCAGCCGGATATGACCGCTATTATCAGGTGGCCAAATGTTTCCGTGACGAGGATCTTCGTGCAGACCGTCAGCCGGAATTTACACAGATTGATATGGAGTTATCCTTTGTAGATATTGAAGATGTATTAGATGTCAATGAGCGTTTACTTGCCAGAGTATTCAAAGAGGCAATTGGTGTGGATGTACCACTTCCACTTCAGAGAATGACCTGGGCAGAGGCAATGGAACGGTTTGGTTCCGATAAGCCGGATATCCGCTTTGGCATGGAATTAGTCAATGTAACGGATGTGGTAAAGGATTGTGACTTTGTTGTATTTAAGGGAGCAATCGAGAATGGTGGTTCTGTCCGTGGTATCAATGTCAAGGGACAGGGTGCAATGCCGCGTAAGAAGATTGATGCTTTAGTAGATTTTGCGAAGGGTTATGGTGCAAAGGGCCTTGCTTATATTGCAATTCATGAGGATGGCAGCATCAAGTCTTCCTTTGCCAAGTTCATGAAGGATGAAGAGATGGATGCTTTGGTGAAGGCAATGGACGGACAGCCGGGAGATCTGTTATTATTTGCGGCTGATCGCGATAAGATCGTATTCGCTGTACTTGGCGCATTGCGTTGTGAGATGGCAGATCAGTTAGAGTTGGTAAGCAAGGATGATTACCGTTTCTTATGGGTAACGGAGTTCCCTGTATTTGAGTGGTCAGACGAAGAGAATCGCTATATGGCAATGCATCATCCATTTACCATGCCAATGGAAGAGGATCTTGACCTGTTAGATACCGATATGGGTAAGGCAAGAGCGAAAGCATATGATATCGTATTGAATGGTGTCGAGCTTGGTGGTGGTTCTGTCCGTATCCATCAGGATGATATTCAGGAGAAGATGTTCAAGCTTCTCGGAATCAGTGAAGAAGATGCACATGATCGTTTCGGATTCCTGTTGACAGCATTTAAGTATGGTGTACCACCACACGCAGGATTAGCATTCGGATTAGATCGTATGATCATGTTAATGACCGGAGCAGATTCCATCCGTGATGTCATTGCATTCCCGAAGGTAAAGGATGCAAGTTGTCTGATGAGTAATGCACCGGACAAGGTAGATGCCAAGCAGTTAGAGGAATTGTGTATTAAGGTAGAGATACCGGAAGAATAGACCAAAGAAAAGGGATTGCTTTTAACAGGCAATCCCTTTTATCATGATCATAGGTTTTTTGTAGAAGTGCATGCATGTTATCCTTAGAATAAGAAAAGCTGCCGTTTGGCAGCTTCTCTAATGAGGGGGAGGAGTGCTTACGCACTCGATATGAAAAGTTTATGATTATAATATACAGTCAGAATGTGTACAAATCGTGAAAGAAATATTAGAGATTTGTGAAATGATATAGGAAAAGGAGAATTACAATGGAATTCAATGGGATTGAGAAGAAAGAAGAGGGAAAGTTCATTACCCGGTATGATATTACCTATACCACAGTAGATCATAAGAAGAAGGTATATGAGATGATCAGCCGGAATAAGGATCTGACCACAAGGGAGGAATTAACAGATCACCCGGCAGATTCTGTCGTGTTGATCATGCATGATGAAAGCGGTGAGAAACTGTTACTGAACCGGGAGTTCCGCATGGCATGTGGAGACTTTGTGTATAACTTTCCGGCGGGATTGATCGATCCGGGGGAAGAGTTTATGGAGAGTGCGGCAAGAGAGCTTCGGGAAGAGACGGGGCTTACATTGGTGCGTGTAGAGGATGTGTTAGGGGAAAGCTTCTCGGCAATTGGATTTTCCAATGAGAAGAATGTCTGCGTAGTTGGTGTGGCAGAAGGGGAGTTTACACCAAGCACGTCTACCGTGGAAGAGATTGAGGCACGCTGGTATACCAAAGCAGAGGTTCGGCTGCTATTGAAGGAAGCGTACTTTGCAGCGAGAACACAGAGTTATTGTTATCTGTGGAGTAAGAAGTAGTGGATATGCTGTGAGAGTGCAGTCTCTGCAAGAGACAGTATGACGGGAAAGTTATATGACGGACATAAAAAGAAGCGAAGGGGTTACCTTCGCTTCTCTTAATGAGGGGGGAGAATTCGAGTACAACTTAATGCACTCATATGAAAAGTTCTTACAATACATAGTATATTCAGAAACTGTGAAAAAACCGTGTCCTAATTGTATATGTTTTGTGAATGATTTCTTAAGTGTTCCTTAAGAGGTGCCGGTTTCTTGACTTTTGGGATAGGTTGTCATATAGTGGAAATAATTAAGAAAGCTGAGTTTAGACAAGATCAGCAAGATGGAAAGGAAAGAAAATAATGTCAAAAAAGCAAACAACAGGACTGATTCTGGCGGCTGTGATATTTGTGGTGGTTGGAATTATCAGTGTAGCGACGAATACGATCTCTTCAAAGCTGGCTGCATCAAGGCAGGAGCAGGCAGGCTCCGAGATTGATAATATTATGGAGGTGTTATATGGAGGAACCGATAAGGCATTAGCGGATATGCCGCAGACAAATGATTTTATTGCGATTCTTCCGATTGAGGGAACCATTCAGGCAAGCAGTGACAGTGGATTATCCGGAGCAGGCAGTGGATACAACCATGATCTTTTGATGCAGTATGTGGATAAGTTGATGGAGAATGACTGCAATCAGGGAATCATTTTGCGGCTGAATACGCCGGGTGGAACGGTCTATGAAGCAAATGAGTTATACGGAAAGTTAGAAGAATACAAGGAGAAGACCGGACGTCCGATCTATGCCTATATGGAGAATACCTGTGCATCAGGTGGTGTGTATCTGGCATCTTCTGCGGATGAGCAGTATGCCAATGAGATCACAACGACCGGTTCCATCGGTGTGATCATGACAACGTATGACATGTCCGGCTTATATGAGAAGTTGGGAATCAAAGAAGTGAATATTGTGTCAGCGAAGAATAAGGATATGGGATCGTCTTCTAAGCCGTTAAGTGACGAGCAGCAGGCAATCTATCAGTCCTTTGTAGATGAATATTACAACCGTTTTGTAGAGATTGTGGCAAAGGGACGGAATATGTCCGTGGATGAGGTCAGGAAGTTAGCAGACGGGCGTGTCTATACCGCAACCCAGGCGAAGGAAAATGGTCTGATCGACGGGATCAAGACCAAAGAAGAGTTTGATGCATATGTCAAAGAGAAGACCGGAATAGACGATTTCTACGAGCCAGGCACGACCGGAGGATATCTGTCGAATCTGCTTAGTTCTGTAGCCAATACAAAGGAAAAGTCAGAATCAGAGGTGCTTGTGGATCTGGTGAATCGATTAGGAAGTGGGGTGCCGATGTATTATGCAGAACCAATTGGACAATAGAGTATATGCAGGATTCTTTGTAAGACTTGTTGCATACCTGATTGATAGCGTCTTAGCTGTCCTGGCTGTGTCGGTCGTGAAGTTACCACTTACCTTCATGTCGTTGGCGGGAGTGGATGCACTGAAAGCAAACTTCCTGTTCCAGCATTCCATATTGGATGTAGTCAGCTATATAGGCGTGGTAGCATATTTTACACTGCTTACCTATTATACTCATTCGACACCGGGCAAAATGCTGATGCGTTTAGAGGTAGTTACGACCAAGGAGGAATGGACATTTCTGAATATCCTTTACCGGGAATCGATCGGACGGTTTCTTTCTTCACTGCTTTGCATTGGTTACATTGCAGTTGCCGTTCAGGATAAGAAGCAGGGATTTCATGATATGTTGTGCGATACCTATGTGGTATACCGGGACATGATATGCTGTGAAGAGAAAACACAGGGTAAGCAGGTTGCACCACAACCGGTGGATGGCAATGAAGTAGACAGTAGTGAGCCGTTTCGCGCAGAAGAGGAGACAGGTCATACAGAGAAGCCGATTCACTCCGCTTTTGAACTTAGTGAGCGCCATCCAATTGATACGAGTGCTGTGGTATCTGCAGTACAAGAACCGGGCGAACCGGAATCGGTTGAGACAAAGCCGGAGAATTCTTACGATGGTCTGAACCCGGATTCCAGCAATCTGTATCAGGACAAAGACAGAATTGAATAAATTACAAAATGCCGTCAATCCTATAGATAAGAATGAATTGGATTGGGGGCATTTTTTGTGACAAGAAAGGCAAAGATTAGTTTCTTGATCGTTGTATGGAGCATTGTTGCCGTACAGATGTATGTCAATTACCGGCAGCATATGAGGTTAGAACAGGATACCGTGACGGCATTTTCTGTGGCACAGGAGGAATCAACAAAGGAGACAATACAGGGATATGGTAAGTTTACAGATATGGAATTGTCGGTAGCAAACAAGAAGAAGATGTTGGAGAATCTGGCACGAAAGTTAGGAATTACCGATGGGTACACATATAGCGGGTCGAGTGGTGATGGCTATGAGAAGACCATTTTGACAAAGAATGGAAAACATGCGGTAACGATATTGCAGATCATCAGTATGGAACAGGAAGCTGCGGAGCCGGAACAATACATTGCAATGTCGATCGCAACCGAAGAGAGTGTGGAGCAGGGGATTGCGCTATATCAAATGGTGAAACGTGTATATGATGAGATTGGCGTGGATGCACAAGTCAGTCTCGAAGTGGAGGCGACCGGAAAGGGCAATCAGGTATCCATGGAAAAGGAAGGTATTCCGGATCAGATCTTTCGGGTAATACATGCGAAGAAGGTAGATACGATCAAAGAAAATGGTATCTATACAGTATACGGGTACACCCGGTTAGAAGACCGGTATCTGGTGCTGAATAAGAAAAAGGTCAACATTCAGGTTGTTATGCGGTATGATCGGAATGCAGATCAGACCTACATTAAGATTGGAGTTCCAATTGTTAATTCGTCCTATTAAAAAATTTTAAAAATTTTCCCGGCATTTGCCATAGTTTGGCAGGGTGGCATGATAAGCTTGATTCATGAACGATGTGAGTGCACAGATCACACGAAGAAAGGATTAGGTGATTATTATGAGACAGATAAAGAGAGCAATGGGAGATGTATGTGTATATGTGGTATGTGGAGTTTCGTTTCTTGTGTTGTTAGGGGAACTCATGAACTGGATGATGTATGTATAGACTTGATATGGTATATTAATTATGTTTTTTCTATGAACTTCTTTCATTTTTTATGGAGAATATGCTATACTAAATAATAAGAAAGTTGCATTTTAGATAAAAATATGCTATTGTTTATGCCACATATAAAAGGAGATGATTCTATGAAGTTAGAACGACTAAGCGAGAATCAGATTCGCTGCACATTGAATAAAGAAGACCTTGCGGAGCGGGAGCTTATGCTTAATGAATTAGCTTATGGAACGGATAAGGCCAAAGAGTTATTTCGGGATATGATGGAGCAGGCTGCGGATGAGTTAGGATTTGAAGTGAATGATATTCCTCTCATGATCGAAGCCATTCCGGTGAATCCGGATTGTCTGATCCTGATCATAACGAAGGTAGATGATCCGGAAGAGTTAGATACCCGGTTTTCCCGTTTTTCAAAATATGCCAATATTGAGATTGATGCGGATGATGATAGTGATTCCGATAATGAAGACGATGATGATTTTTCACTCAATCCGGAATCTTTGTTAGAGACCATTTCTGACATTGTAGAGAATATTGAGCAGGTAAAGCAACAGACAGAGTCCGGAAAGAACCCGAATTTTGTTCCATTGTCTGCGGCTGTTCGTGAGAACAATAAGAAGAAGGCAGATAAGAATAAGGATAAGAAGAAAGAAGTTTCCCAGGCAGCCGGTTATCGCATTTTTTCTTTTCGGAATATTAATGATAT
>USBM01000029.1 GCA_900552885.1 uncultured Clostridium sp.
TAAAATCGCATACGCTGGTAAGGACTATTATGTGGTACTCATGATATCCACCTGCTCTCAATTGTCTCATATACCCATTGTTCCGTCTCTAAGATGTCTTCGACACCCGGATTCGGAATCAACTTATGCTGATCCATACAAAAACGTATCATATCATAGATTTCCAGAAAACGTACCTTTTTATTCAGGAACTTGGCAACCGCTAATTCATTGGCAGCATTCAATACAGTTGGCATACTTCCGCCCGCCTCAATTGCTTCATATGCATACTTAAGTCCCAAAAAGGTATCCATATCCGGTGCTTCAAATTCAATATGACCGAGTGTCGCAAAATTAAGTCTTCTTCCATCCAGGAACACTCTCTTTGGATAATACAGCGCATATTGGATTGGAAGCCGCATATCCGGTGTGCCAAGCTGTGCCATCACTGCACCATCTTCAAATTCCACCATAGAATGAATAACGCTCTGCGGCTGCACGACCACCTCAATATTGGATGGTTCCACACCAAATAGCCACTTTGCCTCAATAACCTCTAATCCTTTGTTAACCATTGTTGCAGAATCAATCGTAATCTTCTTACCCATAGACCAGTTCGGATGTCGCAATGCCTGATCTAACGTTACAAGCTCAAGATCTTTTCTTGTCTTGCCCCGAAATGGTCCTCCGGATGCTGTTAATAAAATCTTATGAATGGAATTCTCTCTTTCTCCATTCAGGCACTGGAAGATTGCAGAATGCTCACTATCTACCGGTAATATAGATACATTGTACTCTTTTGCAAGCGGCATAATAATATGACCTGCCGTTACCAGTGTCTCCTTGTTAGCGAGTCCAATATCTTTCCCCGCCTTAATGGCTGCTATCGTTGGCCGGATACCTATCATACCAACAACAGCAGTCACAAGAATATCGGATGATGATATAGTTGACACTTCTAATAATCCATCCATTCCAGACACTACTTTACAAGCCGGCTGCACATCTGCAATCGCAACCCGTAATTCCTTCGCCTTTGATTCACTCCATACAGCAACTAATTCGGGATGAAATTCCCGAATCTGTTCCTCCAATAAGGTAATATTACTACCCGCTGAAATTGCAACCAGTTTCAAATCGTTATTATGCCGTATTACATCTAATGTCTGTGTACCAATAGACCCGGTTGACCCCAATATAGCTACATTCTTCATAATAATCTCCTATTGCAATGTATTGACCATAACGATCAGATAATACAGAATTGGTGCTGCAAAATAGACGCTGTCAAAACGGTCTAAGATTCCACCATGCCCCGGTATTAAATGACTATAATCCTTAATCTCATTGTTTCTCTTAATCGCAGACGCTGCCAGATCACCAAACACAGCAGGAATTGCTGTTAAACCTGCGATCAGCGCACAATATCCTTCTGAAAATGGAATTCCATCTGAAAATACGTAACCAAAGAGAAATCCCAATATTGCAGCTCCAATAATTCCACCAAAAAAGCCTTCCACACTCTTGTTCGGACTTACCTTCGGCGAAAACTTATGTTTTCCAATCTTCCTTCCTACCAGGTAAGCAAAGACATCATTGCCCCAACTTGCGATTAATATATAGAACGAAAGAATCATTCCGCCCTCTAACTCCCGAACCTGTAACACATACGATAACATTACCGATGCATACAGAAATCCAAATACAGCCCTCATAATGTCTGCATCCTTATACTTTGGAAAACAGACCACATAACATACTAATAATATCATAATTGTAAATATGATCAATGGCATTACATACTGCTGTTTTTCAAAATACAGTAACAGATAAAGAATGATTGTTGCAATATAATCCAGTATTATAAAAGGACTCTTCTCTAAAGAATATACTTTCATCAGCTCATATATTCCAAAAATCGAAACCGTCATCAAAATCAGTGCCGTAACGATACCTCCGGATAACAAGGTAATCAAAGTAATGGTTGCTACAAAAAAGCCCCCGATCAATCGGTCTTTCATATACAATTACACCCCGCCAAATCGACGTTCCCTTCCATTATAATATCGAATTGCAGTAAGCAGATCTTCCTTCGTAAAATCCGGCCATAACACATCCGTGAAATAGAACTCCGTATAGGCAAGCTGCCATGGCAGGAAATTCGATAATCGTTCTTCCCCACTTGTACGAATCAGCAGATCCGGATCAGGAAGTCCCGCCGTATCCAGATAATCATTGATCAGATCCTCTGTAATCGCCTTACTTGTAATTACACCCTTCTCTACATCCTCAGCAATTCGCGTAACCGCTCTGCGAATCTCATCTCTTCCGCCATAATTAATAGCAATTGTGAATTTCAACCCTGTCGCATTCTTTGTTGTCTCCTCCAGCTCATTAATTCTGGCAACTAACTTAGTGTCTAATCCGGACTTATCTCCAATCACCCGGACACACATGTTATTCTTTGTGGAACGTTCAATACAATCAATCAGATATTTTGCAAGTAACTTCATCAAAGCATCCACTTCATCTGCGGAACGTTTCCAGTTTTCTGTAGAAAATGCATATACTGTAATATACTCTATTCCCATCTTATAGCCATCTTCAATAATCTGCTCTACCGTCTTAGATCCCTGTACATGTCCATAATTACGCGGCATATTTCGTTTTTTTGCCCAACGGCCATTACCATCTAAGATAATGGCTACATGTTTCGGAACATTTAATTGTTCATTCCTGATTGCTTCTAAAATACTCTCCAATATAGCCTCCTGCTTACACAGTCATAATCTCTTTTGACTTGTTCTCAATCGTCTTCTCAATCTGATCTACATACTTGTCTGTAAGCTTCTGTACCTTTTCTTCGTATTCTTTCTGCTCATCTTCAGAAATCTCATTAGCCTTTAACTGCTTCTTAATATGGTCATTCGCATCTCTACGGATATTACGAACTGCAACCTTGGCATTCTCACCCTTCTTTTTGATATCTTTTACAAGATCCTTACGACGTTCCTCCGTAAGCTCTGGGAAGTTCAAAATAATAGACTTACCATCATTATTCGGTGTCAGACCAAGATCCGAACAAAGAATTGCTTTCTCAATCTCTTTCAACAAGGATGTCTCCCATGGTGTGATCACAATAGTTCTTGCCTCCGGTACACTGACATTACCTACCTGTTGTAATGGTGTTGGTACTCCGTAATACTCTACCTTGATATTGTTAAGAATATTCGGATTTGCACGACCTGCACGAATATTACTGTATTCATTCTCCAAACTCTCTACTGACTTAACCATCTTCTCTTCAAACTGCTTTAACATATGCTGTTCCTCCTAAATATATTTCATTTATGCTTCAATATAAGTTCCGTTTGACTTACCTGTCATCGCCTTGATAATACTGTCTTCCTCATTCAATCCAAATAACATCATCGGCATATGATTCTCCATTGCAAGTACGGCAGAAGCAAGATCAATTACTCCTAACTGCTGATCCACAATGTCTTTCATCTTCATTGTATCATACTTCTTTGCATCCGGATTGGTCTTTGGATCACTGTCATATACACCGTCAATCGCTTTACCGGATAAGATTACATCTGCCTCAATCTCAATTGCCATCAATACGGTTGACATATCGGTTGAGAAATATGGATGTCCGGTTCCACCGGCAAAGAATACCACTTCCCGATTCTCCAAAGCTGTAACAGCTTCATCCTTACGGAACAACTCTGTTACATTACCGCATACAAATGGTGACATAATTCTCGTCTTAAGTCCAACTGTCCGGAACATATCTGCTGCATATACACAATTCATAACAGTTGCCAGCATTCCGATCTGATCCGCTTTCACGCGATCCATATTCTCAGAAGTTCTTCCACGCCAGAAATTACCTCCGCCGATCACAATTGCAACCTGCTTACCCTCTTCTATTGCTCCTTTGACCTGTCTTGCCACTTCAAGAACTGTTTTCTCATCAAATCCTTGATGCTTGTCACCTGCTAATGCTTCTCCGCTTAATTTGAGTAAAATTCGATTTGCTTCCATAACACTCTCCTACTTCGTATATTCTCTTCTGTATCTTATGCAAAGAAACTCTTTACATCAATATCTGAATAGCTCTGTGAACAGAATCCTTCAATAACTGCGCCATTATTAATCTGTACAGAACGTGATTTAATATTACCCATAATTACAGCTGTTGAGTCTACAATAACCGGACCCTTCACATCAATATCACCATTGACCGCACCGGCAATAACAGCCGACTCGCCTTCAATACTTCCGATGATCATGGATCCAACACCAACCTTAACACTGCCATAGGACTTAATATTACCTTCAATTCGTGCTCCATTTGCATACAATTCGCCAGCAGCCACATCACCCTTCACTGTACCGCCAACAACAACCTTGCCCTTACAGCTAACCGATCCCTCTATGGTTCCGATCACATCAACCGAACCATCTGTCTCAAGATCACCGGTCAGCTTCGTTCCCTTGGTAATGTATGTAGTCTCTGTATCTGCCTCATCCACGTTATATACCTTCTCTTCTTTGGTATTCTCAACAGGCTCTGCTGTATTCATTGTAATTACATCCTTTTCTTCGCTCATATTTGCATCCTCCACTTTCTCTTCATCATCAGAAACAACTTCCGTATTCTGATCTGTATCCACTTCAGGTTCTGTTATAACATCTGCTTCTGTAACAGTCTCTTCTGTTGTTGATTCCTCATCCAATTCTTCATCTATCACATTTTCCGCTTCGTTGTCTGTTTCTTCTACAATATTTTCCACTGCATCCTGTATGATAGCTTCTGTTTCCGGTTCTTCTGTGATATGCTCAACTGATTCTTCTGTCTTGATCGATGATGTCTTATTCTCCACAAATTCTTCTTTGTTCGCAATCTCTTGTGACGGTTCTTCTGTTGATGTTTCTTCCTTAGCCATCTCTTGTACCTGTTCTTCCACAACCTCTTCCATTGCTTCTTCTATCACAGGTTGTTCCAACACTGTCTCTTCCGTCACTACTTCTTCATTCGCCGTTTCATCCGTCACTGTCTCTTCAGCAACAACTTCCTCAACTATCGGTTCTTCTTCTATGATCTCCTCAACTACCTGTTCCTCTTCACCCACATTCTTGCCGGTGTCTTCCTCCATTACAGATTCCGCAGTTGATGTCACTTCATCCGTAGTCTCTAACACTGTTTTCGGATCAGCAGTCTGTACAGGCTTAACCACTGCCTGTTCACCCGGAACTGACTTTGCACTGATTCGATTCAATAACTCTTCCAAACCGGGATCCGACGCATGTGGAGTCGATACAGGTTCCTCCTCTTTCTCAGCCGGAATAGAATTTTCCAACTGTGTTAGTAAGTCATCAACCGAAAGATCATCTGTCGTCTTTGCGTTTTTAGATTCTGGTGTATGTGTTACCATTTTCTTCTCTTCTGACTTCTTGTCCTGTTTCTCTGATAACTGGTTCAATAATTCTTCTACCGACATATCCATCGTATTCACTTCAGTATCATCATTGAGCAATGCCCCCGCATCCGATTCATCATCCTGATATAGTTCGTGATTCAGTAAATCATCAATCTGATCCATCATATCCTCTGGTGCGATATCAACATCATCTTCATCAGATTTTTCTTTTTTCTTAGGATGTTTATCTGAATTCTTTGGTGTTGTATCCTTGCTCCTTCTAGGCTTTTTCGTTGCCTTGTTCTTCTCTTCTTTCGGTATTTCTTTCTGATGTGCTTCTTCTACATCTGCATCATCTTCATACATCTCGTTACCATCTGGCATTAGCTCATTCATTGCCTGCGTAAAATCTGCTTTGAAATCTTTAAAAAAACTCATCTTGTCCTCCATATAGTGTAGATGAATACAACTGATCAATCTGACCTTCTAGATGTATCACCTTAAATACTAAAACTAAATTCAATATTACCGATGCAAATAACAGAAAAACAGCACAAAACAATATAAAATGTTTCATTCGCTGTATTCTTCTCTTTCTTATTGCCGCCGGATTCTGTGCAGTATGTTTGTTCTTCCTCATTGGCTGCCATCATTTCCTTTCGTATAGGGTTTCCAATCTCTAACACTTTTACACGATTAGATTCAATTATATCATATCTTATACTAAAATGAAACAAAAAAAGACAGAAAAAAGACCTTCCTAATAGCTAGAAAGGTCTTCCAATTCCATACATCACTCTTATGCCTCGATGATTTCTTTCTTATTGTAGCTGCCACATTTCTTGCAGACTCTGTGAGGAACCATTAACTCGCCACACTTAGAACACTTTACTAAAGTTGGAGCGGTCATCTTCCAGTTGGCTCTTCTCTTATCTCTTCTTCCTTTTGAAGATTTGTTCTTTGGACAGATAGACATATTTCACACCTCCTTAAATTGATTGAAGATATCACTAAAAACTGCCATTCTTGGATCTGGAACCGTCTGGTCACAATTACATGTGCTCTTATTCAGATTGGTTCCACACACCTTACAGATTCCTTTGCAATCCTCTTTGCAGAGAATCACGGTGAATAACTCATCCAAAACGAGCCTGTCTATATCCAGAGTACAGTCTTCAATATAACTTATCTCATCGGATTCAGAAGCATCATCTGTGTACGCTTCTTTCTTCTCGATATTCACAATACGATGAATATGCAGATCATATATACACATTACATCTTCTAAGCATCTGCTACAGCTTCGCTTTGCAACAATTGTCACATCACAATCAACACTCACTACATTCTTCTCAACACTCTTCATTACAACTGCAAATGGTTGTTTGGTATGCAGTTCTAACTGTTCGCCTTGAAAATCTTCCAGTAAGTTCTCAATGGAAGCTTCTATTGTTACTTCCTTGCCGATCACAGATAAAACATCATATAAGTTTATGTTCATTCTCTAATCTCCTAAACTCACACGTCAGCTATTATACATATTATCTGTTACTTTGTCAACAAATTTCTAAAGTTTTTTGGAAAATACATACAACATCTTGTAATATGAGGGCTATTAACCCACTAAAGCCACAGTCTCTCTTGCAATGGCTAACTCTTCATTGGTTGGAATTACATACACGGCAACTTTGGACTCTTCCGTTGACAAGCGGATCTCTTCACCTCTAACCGCATTGGCTTGTTCATCAATCGTGATTCCAAGATATCCCAGATAATCGCAGATTGCCTTTCTTACTTTGAAGTTGTTCTCACCAATACCTGCAGTAAATGCAATCGCATCCACACCATTCATCGCAGCCACATAAGATCCAATGTACTGTGCCGCACGATATGCAAACATATCTAACGCAACAGTTGCCCGCTCATTTCCCTCCATGCTTGCAGCATCCAGATCACGGAAATCGCTGGATACTCCAGAGATTCCTTCTACACCGGATTGCTTATTCAATACATTCAGCACTTCATCAATCGTGTAATCCTTCTTACCTGCAATATACTGAACCACTGCCGGATCTATACTTCCGCTTCTTGTACCCATGATCAGACCATCTAACGGAGTGAATCCCATACTGGTATCCACTGACTTACCATTCTGAACGGCCGTAATAGAAGAACCGTTACCCAAATGACAGATGATCACCTTAGAATCAGCATTCTCTTTACCGATGATCTGTAATAGTCTCTTGGATACAAAACTATGAGACGTTCCATGGAAACCATATTTACGAATCTTATAGTCTTCATAATATTCATACGGAAGTCCATATAAGTATGCTTTCTTAGGCATTGTCTGATGAAATGCCGTATCGAAGACCGCAACCATAGGTACCTCCGGCATTAAAGCCTTGCAGGCCGAGATTCCAATCAGATTGGCAGGATTATGTAATGGTGCAAGATCATTACACTCTTCAATTGCTTTCATAACATCATCTGTGATAACAACGGATTGTGCAAACTTCTCTCCGCCATGTACAATACGATGTCCTACTGCATCAATCTCTGATAAATCTTTGATCACACCTGCTTGTGGATCTGTTAATTCTTCTAATACATAAGATACTGCACTCTTATGATCCGGCATTGCTACCTCTTTCACAACCTGCTCTTTGCCGGTCGGCTTATGTGTCAGACGACCATCAATTCCTATTCTCTCACATAATCCTTTTGCAATCACCTCTTCGGTATCTGAATTGATCAACTGATACTTTAAAGAAGAACTACCACAATTCACAACGAAAACGTTCATATCTTTTCCTCCATCTCAATTCTTACTTTATATTGAACTCATGGCAATTGTCATAAGTATTCATCTATACATCCATCTTCTCAATACTTCCGTCATCCACATTGATCTGATGTCTGCCGTGCTCCTTTGCATAATACATACACCAGTCTGCACGTTTCAGCAATTCATCCGGATTCTTACACACTTCCGGATATGCAGTCAGTCCAATACTGACACTCATACCAATATCCCATTCATTATAATGCACAACCTGTCTGCATATCTCTTCAAATAATTCTTCAATGATCGGCTGTGCAATCTCTAATTTGCGGTTCGGTAATGCCGCTACAAATTCCTCACCACCATACCGGCACACAAAACCATTATACTTATCAATACACTGTTCTGTAACGGATGCAATTCTCTTAATGACCTCATCACCGGCCAGGTGTCCATACGTGTCATTGACGCTCTTAAACTTATCAATATCAAACAACGCTACACTCATACATCCATTGGATGTCAACATCTGACCAACCGCTTCTTTGAACAGTTCATTAAAATAGATTCTGTTATTGATTCCTGTCAATCCATCCTTTCTTGCCATATGCTGCATCTCGTTATAGATCTTCGCATTGCTAATAGCAATATCATACTGTGCAATAATCGCATTATAGAATGACATGTTTTCGTCAAACAGATTCCTGCGTTCATCCCCTATCATGAACAAGCCATAACTCTCATCACCTGTTCCTAAAAGCTTGATATAGACCGAATTAATATTCACATCCTGCAGAAACGGAATCTCTTCCTTAAAATTCTCATAAACTACAATCTCCGACTTTCTCTGCTCTACCATCTCAAGATATGTACTCTCCATCTGATCCTTGATCTTTGACTGCAGTTGCCCGATATTGGTCTTAATAACATAATTGGCGTGCTTGTTCAGATATACATTCTCCTTGATATACACGGCACAGAATCCTAACTTCTTAACCGCCATAATGGAATCCGTAATCTGATTCGAGATCTTAGGCACTTCAAATGAGGATGCAATATAATGCATAATCTCTGCCTGTGCCTTCATCTCTTCATTTGCCTCTTTGATCTGCTTATTGGCCCGTTGCAGGTCTAATTTCTGAATATTCAGTTGGTTGTTCGTATTCTTAAGCTTATCCTGCATATTCAGAATATCTTCATTCTTCTCTACAATCCTGACAAGACGATTCCGCTCATCTAAAATAATCTCATCCTTATGAATGACGTATTCCACAAGTTTCATAGCTTCTGTAATCAATACAAGCAACAGCATAAGCATATCGAAAAATAAAAACATCCACTGATCGCTTGACCGCATCGCCATACGGATAAATACAATGATCACAACCGGCGAACCAACACCTGTCATACACAAAACTGCCTGAATCTTATCCGAAACTTCCATTGCCAGGAGAAAATCCACAATAAACATAATCAATAATGCAACGATCATAATTCCGGAATCCGTCGACCCTTGAAAAAAAGCCAGCATTGCGGTAGCCAATATACACTGTACATACCTTGCCACCCTCAAAAAGGTATGGCTTTTCATGCAATCTGTGTGATACAGAATCTCCTCAATCACTTCACATAACACCAAAAAGGCTAATATACAGATTGTCTTGCTAACCATAATATCCTTACTCTCAAACTGTAACAACAGTCTCTGCAAGAAAAACACAATGTATATTACCCGATGCATTGCCATTCCATTCTTTTGTAATTCAAATGCTGGTTCTGTGTTGTTCATAGCCTATTCCTTCCAATACAATTCAATGTTTGCCCCATCATATAATGCACTAAAATGCTCCGCTTCTTTACCATCGATCTTTTGTACTAATGTCGTCCCCTTAACACTCTTAAGATCAAATGGATACTTATCAAATATGTCTACAAAGACATAATTAGGTTTCCCTGTTAGTGTAACCGGTGTTCCATTCACCGTCACCTGCATCTGCACCGGTGCCTGATTCTTATTGGCATCTACCTGCTCAATCCATTCATCAACTAATGTTTTGTCCTGCTGTCCGGTAATAGGTGCCCCGGCCTTCACAGACTCTGTAACACTTTTTTCTATTGTTTCATCATCTATTTCCTGCTGTTCTTCTGTCACAAATCGTTCCGCTTTATAAATCTCTTCCCTGTCAATCCATGCAACATTAAAATTCTCATACACCTTAGTATCCGCTCCGGCTCTTGCGCCATTCACAAACACTTCATGCGGTGTCTCAATATCCATAAACTGCATTAACTGACTTAACGTATAATAATTAAGTATCTCTATACGGTCACCCTCATTAATCTCATAGAATTCTGACACAAGCGTTCCATCTACACTTGCTAATCGCGGACATGTAATCTCTCTGTCATTCACAATAAATGTGATTGTATCATCCATATGTGCAACATCCCGAAGAACCGCTGATGCAGCTTCTCCAACCGTAGATGACGTGATCATGATCTGATCACCTGCCTGAATCTCATGATTCATACCCACATCTCTGCCATTCACCACAATCTTTGCAGGTTCTCCCTGTTCACCTCTGACAAATCGTTGTTTGCCATTCATGGTATATGTAAGATCCTGTCCTCTCTTTGGGAAGACATCCTCATTCGATAATCCATAAGCTAATGCGGCATCAAACACAGTAAGCTTATCATTATCATAAAGCTTCACACGATTACCGTTCACATTCACAAAAATAAACTGGTTCTTCTGGTTATAAAAATTCAAACAAATACCAATCGGAGTAACCAATAATGGATCCTTCTTCACTCCTTCTACCTGAATATCAACAAATCCTAATACTTCTTCCCCGCGGAGTGCAACTCTCTCTTCCGGCAGATCTAAATAAGCGGCAAGTTTCTGTGTGAATCCAGGAATCTTTCCACCACCACCAACAACAAATGTTGCCGATACCGGATGATCTCCATTCAATTCTATAATCTGTTCGGCAATCTTTGATGTAATGTCTTCCACCACCGAATCTACTGTCTCATACACTTCCTGCGGTGTAATCTTATGGCTGATTCCCATAATATCCTTATATGTAAGACTCTTACGCTTTGGTCCAATCAGCTTAATCTTCTCAGCCGTATCAAAGTCTACTAAATATTCTTTAATCAGACGCTCTGTTATCTCATCGCCAGCCTTTGGCAACATACCATATCCAATAATACTGCCATCCTTTGTAATACAAATATCAGATGTTCCGGCACCAACATCGATCAATGCAATATTGAGCAGTCTGAAATTCTCCGGAATTGCTACCTGAATCGCTGCTATTGGCTCCAATGTCAGATTCGATACTTCCAATCCCGCTAAGGCAACTGCCGCATACAAACCGTCTACAACTTCCTCTGGTAAAAATGTTGCCAATACATCCGCACCAATATTGTGTGCCTTATGCCCTTCCAGATTCCCAATCTCATATTCATTCAAATAATAACGAATTACTGTATATCCCACACAGAAGAACTTCACATCCGTATCATTCTCCTGCATCATCTGTTCATGTGCTGTCTCTACGCCAATCATCTCTAATGAATGGATATATTCCTGTGTCACTACCGTTGTATCCTGAAATTCATAATATCCTTTGCCAACTGCAGTTTTCAACACTCTACCAGCGGCCGCAATACAGACTTCCTTAAGCTTTCTTCCCGGAAGCTGGCTTTCCAACTGTTCTTTTACTTCTATAATCTCTTCACCGATCTTATGAATATCATGAATCTGTCCGTCTAACATAGCACGGGTATCATGAAACCGGACAGCTTGTGCAACAATATGAAATTGTTTTCCTTCCTGATATCCTACCGTTCCAACAATACTTCTTGTTCCGATATCAAGCCCAAACACTAACGGTTCCGGATATTTAGTCAATGTCGCCATCTCCCTGCCCTTTCACAAGGCGCAAAAAGCCCTTGTTATATTTTATATAATCTTAAGTATACCACACTATCTTGCGGAAAACAATAATTCCTTTACCACATTTACGGTTTTTTCAAGGTTTCCTTCATTGTGAATCACAACATCACAATTTGTCATATAATACTCTTCCGTTGCCTGATTCTCCATCACTGCTTCATACTTTGCACGGTCTCCTCCCCGTCCCGCTATCAGACGCCGGATTCGTTCTTCCCGATCAACGTATATGTACCACAACTCATCGCAGATTGCTTTGTACCCATCTTCGATCAATAAGGCAGCTTCGATCACATAATATTGAACCACACCGCTTTTTCGTTTAGCTGCAATATCCGTAATAATATATTCTTTCACCGCCGGATGTACGATTGCATTCAACTGTTCTAACTTTACTGCATCTTCAAATACAATCTTACCAAGACTTGCACGATCAATCGTCCCGTCTTCCGATAAGATCTGTGTACCAAAAGTATCTACTATCTTCTCATAAGTTTTCTGTCCCGGTTCCATCAAAGTATGTGCTAATCGATCCGTCTCCACAATATAGACACCTGCTTCCTGTTCCATCATATGTAAAACCGTACTTTTTCCCGTTCCAATTCCACCTGTGATTCCGATAATTCTCATATTAACTACCTCTTTCTTATGCACCACCATGTAATACAGACCTTATCTTCCATCGTTTGCTATCCACAACACAATTCTCTCCGGATTACTTTGCTTCATACCATGTATTTCCAACACTGACACTCACTGACAATGGAACTAACAGATTCGCTGCATGCATCATTTCCTCCACTAAGATCTGTTTCACCTGTTCTACTTCATCTTTATGCGTCTCGATCAATAACTCATCATGAATCTGTAAAATTAAGGACGAGCGTAAATGTTCCCTCTGTAACCGTTGATGCACCCGTATCATGGCAATCTTGATAATATCGGCTGCTGTACCCTGGATCGGCGAATTCATAGCAACACGCTCTCCAAAACTTCTCTGCATAAAATTAGAAGAAGACAATTCCGGAATCTGGCGTATTCTTCCAAACAAAGTTCTTGTAATGCCTGTCTTTTTGGCATGCTCTACCGTCTCATCTAAGAATTTCTTGACACCCGGATACGTTGCAAAATAGCTCTCAATATAAGGTCACTTGATCATGTTCAATCATTTGCCACAAAAGATTTCCCTTGGCAACAAGCTGTTTTTGTCCTACATATTCATCCAATGTTTCCGGACGCATACGATCGGCTAAAGGCCTTGTGTCTTCTTGTATTGAAAATAGAGAATCTTGTTCCATATGTTTCCTCCGTATGTACTTTATTATACACCACACAAAAGAAAAAGTGTTTGACCTTAATCAAACACCATCTTCTTTTTCTCAATTCGTCTTAAAAATACCCATCCCACAACACAAGATAAAACTTCCGTAATCACAAATGCATACCAAATCAAAGATACATCCCTATCATATTGAATGACTAATTTTGAAAATCCCCAGGCCAAAGGTAAAATCAAAATGGCTTGTCTAAGCAAGGATACGATCAAGGATTCCATACCTCCATTCAAAGCTTGATACACACCTTGAAATGCGATATTTACACCCGCAAACACAAAGCTAACGGATATGATTCGAACAGCACTGATGAAATATATTCTGGATTGTCCTGCATTAAATAGTGTCGCAAAAAAGTTTGGGAATAGTTCTGTAATTAGAGTACCCAAGACCATTAATACGATAGTATAGATTAAGCCATACTTGATTCCATCTTTAACACGCTGCTTATTTTGCATACCATACGAAAAGGCAATGATAGGTGTAATCGCATCTCTTAAACCGAATGCCTTGAACCTCTCATCACTGAAGTGACGAGATTCTTGGGAACAGGTTTCTATCGAAACCTTTCTTACCAAGCTATCCCCGCAGTTCCTGCGGTTGTTTTTATTTTTAGCTAATTTGCTAATATGCCTTGCATCAATATATTGATGGATGCATTTACATCTCTGTCATGATTTGAATGGCATTTTGG
>USBM01000030.1 GCA_900552885.1 uncultured Clostridium sp.
TATGAAAGAAACGATTTTTATATGAGAACCTATTCCGTTTGTTATGGAACTTCCAAACTATCGGATGCCTGGGGCTAAGAATGTAGCCCAATTGTTATGGGAAAAGGCAAAAGATTTCTTACAGAGAGCATTTACAGTCATCTTCATGGCAACCATTGTAATCTGGTTTTTGCAAAGCTTCAGTTTACGGTTGAATCTTGTCACAGATTCTCAGGATAGTATCCTGGCAATGATTGCCGGATGGATTGCACCGGTCTTCCGACCGGTTGGATTTGGAGACTGGCGAATCTCGACAGCGTTGATCACTGGTTTCATGGCAAAGGAAAGTGTAGTATCTACGTTGACTGTGTTGTTTGGTACTACCGGAAAATTGCTTGCGGTGCTGACACCGGTCGGTGCTGCTGCATTGCTTGTGTTCTGTCTGTTATATACACCATGTGTGGCAGCAGTTGCCTCCGTAAAGAGGGAATTAGGTGGAAAATGGGCAATTCTTGTGGTTGTGGGACAATGCGTGATTGCGTGGATCGCAGCATGGATCGTATACATGGTCGGAGGCTTATTATAAAGAAAAAGGAGAGTTTCTATGGGTAAGATAATACGACGGATATTGGCAATTGTACCGGCAGTCATTATTCAGGTATTGTGGATGTGCATCTTGATGAGCTGGCTTGCAAAGTATGCAACGATAGTGATTACAGTATTATCGATATGTACGTTTCTGTTTGTGCTGTTCATTATTATTAAAAGAGATGAGGGTACATATAAGATTTTATGGTTGCTGGTGCTTCTGACATTACCGATATTAGGAGCGGTACTTTATCTGGAACTGGGAAATAAAAGGACAGGACGTCCAATCTTGCAGAGATTACAGAGAGTAAAGCAGAACAGGAAAATAGACTGTAGCCAGATTGTTGAAGATATCAAACAGGACGACATCCGGTTAGCGCAGACAATACAGATCTTATGCAACAGAACAAATCTTCCGATTGTGCCAAATGAACAGGTTACATATTATCCGCTAGGAGATAATATGTATCCGGATATGATAGCAGATCTCCGGTCTGCAACAGAATATATTTATGTGGAATACTTTATTGTTGCACATGGAAAAATGTGGGACTCTATCGTTGAGATACTTGCTGAGAAGGCGGCACAGGGAGTAGATGTCCGTGTGTTGTATGACGATCTGGGAAGTATATCAACTTATTCGAAAAAGGATGCAAAGAAGTTACGGGAGATGGGAATCCATTGTCATACATTTAATCCGTTATATGCGATCAAGGGAACGATCAATTACCGGGATCATAGGAAAATGTTAGTTGTGGATGGCAGAGTTGCATACAGCGGAGGAATTAATCTGGCGGATGAATATATTAACGAATATACGAAGTATGGTCATTGGAAAGATATTGGCTTTCGGTTGACCGGACAGGCAGTTATGAATTATGTGTTGATGTTTGAAGAATTCTGGTGTGCATTTTGCGATAAGAATGATGAGCTGCCTGAGCGACATGAGTTACAGCCGGTTCAGATACCGGAACAAAAGGATGGTTATGTGATCAGTTATTATGATTCTCCACTTCGAAGAGATTCCATCAGCAATGATTTGTATATAGATCTGCTATCGCAGGCGGTTGATTATGCATGGTTCTATACGCCGTATCTGATGCTGGGAGATGGTTTGATGGAAGCTTTTGTAAGGGCGGCGGAACGTGGTGTGGATGTGCGGATTCTGATGCCGGGTATTCCGGACAAGAAGATCATATTCCGGATGTCACATAGTTACTATCAGGAGCTGTTGGATGCAGGGGTGAAGATTTACGAATACCAGCCGGGATTTGTTCATGCAAAGGCTTGCATATTTGATGATCGGATCTGCACAGTGGGAACGGTAAATCTGGATTATCGAAGTCTGTTCCTGCATTTTGAAAATAATTCATTGTTTTACAGATCAGAAATCATACAAAGACTTAAGGAGGATTATGAGGAGACCTTAGAACAATGTGTGGAAATGCAGCCATATGATATTAAGAAGTATGCATTCCGGTGGCTTTTTGATGGGCTGCTGCGGGTATTTGCTCCACTATGTTAAATTATTTACATCGGTTGTAATGAAAAACGAAACGTTGACACGTCAACAAACTTGTGCTATATTCTGTTGTATTTGAATGAATAATAGACGATGCGGAGTATGTTGTCTATTATTGGGCGATGGCGAGAAATGTTTTCAGATTTAAAATACTGTATTTAGATAACTGGAATTATGGAATCTTGTAATCGGTAGAATATATAGCAAGGAGACGGAAGAATGCAGAAGATTGGAATAATAACAGATAGTCACAGTGGAATTACACAGAAACAGGCAGAACAGATGGGAATCTATGTATTGCCGATGCCTTTTTATATTGAAGATGAATGTTTTTATGAGGGCAGGGATCTGACGTATGAACAGTTTATGGAACGATTAAAACGCATGGATAAGGTGAGTACATCCCAGCCTTCGCCAATCGAAGTGACAGAAATCTGGGATCGGGTACTTGAAGATTATGATGAGATTGTGTATATTCCGATCAGTAGCGGCTTGAGTGGTTCCTGTGCAACGGCTAAGATGTTAGCAGAAGAAGATCCGTATAAAGGAAAAGTATTTGTTGTTGATAATGGAACGGTATCTGCATTGACGCATCGGTCTGTGCTGGATGCTCAGGAGTTGCTAGGACAAGGATTATCTGCGGAACAGATTATGAATCGCTTAGAGGCATCAAAGAAGCGAAAAGGAATCTATGTAACGGTGGAGAACCTGCAATATTTGAAAAATGGAGGAAGAGTCTCTGCCTCTACTGCAATTGTGGGAGATTTGCTGCGTGTGAAACCTGTTCTTTATTTTGATACCGGCACATTGGATGTGGTTGCAAAATGCCGGGGAAAGAAGAAAGCGAAAGCAGAAATGATTACGCAGGTGAAATATCTGTTTGAGACAGAATATAAGAAGGAATGTGAAGAAGGAAATATGCACTTGTTGGCGGCATCTAGTGCGGATGCAGAAGAGACGGCACAGTGGGTTGCAGAGATTCAGGAAGCTTTTCCGGGTATGGAGGTGCTGAGTGATCCACTTGCCTGTTCTATTTCCTGTCATATTGGACCGGGAGGGCTTGGAATCGGATTTTCCTGCCGCCCGTAATACATTCGATCTTCTACAGCGTAACAACGGACGTGCGAAACATTCAGGCTGTGAAATCGGTTGATTGGGATATAACATATCATCGCAGGCACGCTCGCGCTACGACTCGTACGCAGCAGTACTAAGGCTCGAAAATACCTCGCCTAGTACTGGCGTACTCCACGTACCTGCGTATGATAGATGTTATATCCTTGCAACCGATGTTTACTGTAATGTGTTTCGCACTGGTCGACATTACGATCGTTTTGATGGACACAGCATATACTGCAAATCCACTAAAATGGCGGTCTGCAATAGCAATCCTGATATTAACCGCAGCTAAATTTAGCCATAGTATATTGTGCCAACATCAGCTTCGGAGAGAGGAAATATGTATTCCCAAGCGGGGCGTTTGCGATAGTCGGCACTTAATGAGTGCGTAGCACGAATTTAGTACCGCTACTGGAGCAATCGAGTGCGAACGTACCCGCGTGGAATCATTTTCCTCTAAGCCGAAGCGTCCGTCAGACACGTAACCTATCGTCAGACAATATCCGGCCGGAGACTTACGCTGTAGAAGAGGAAAAATCTAACGTATATTTTAGCATGATTTGCAAGAAGAATCCATGTGGACGGTTGCATATTTGGCAAAATGATTTTATAATGGGGAAAATTGTGCGTGTAATAAGCGACAGAAAAGGAAATGGTACAGAAGATGAGATTTGTGATACAACGGGTGACAAGTGCAAGAGTGACAATTGAGGAGTGCGTAGCCGGGCAGATTGCGGATGGATTTTTAGTATTGATTGGAGTGGCAGATTCGGATACAAAGGAGATTGCTGACAAGATGATCCGGAAGATGCTGGGTATGCGTATCTTCGCAGATGAACAGGGGAAGACGAACTTGAGTCTGGCAGATGTGAATGGACAGCTTTTGCTGGTATCGCAGTTTACGCTATATGCAGATTGTAAGAAGGGTAACCGCCCATCCTTTATTAAGGCGGGTAAGCCGGATATGGCAAATGCAATGTATGAATATATCATTTCGGAGTGCCGCAAACAGATTCCGGTCGTTGAGACAGGCGAATTTGGCGCAGATATGAAGGTTGAATTATTAAATGATGGACCATTTACCATTTTATTGGATAGTGATGAGATCTGTTAAAGATCAGGTGGATGAGTTGGAAAGGAGAAGCCGTAAGGGTATACGATTATGACAAAAGAACAATTTCAAACATTGCTGAAACAGAAAATTATTGTGTTAGATGGAGCAACGGGAACCAATCTGCAAAAGGCAGGAATGCCAACGGGTGTGTGTCCGGAACAGTGGATCTTGGAACATCCGCAGGTACTGGTTGATCTGCAGGCGGGTTATATTAATGCCGGGACGAATATTGTATATGCACCGACATTTTCCGGCAACCGGATTAAGTTAGAAGAGTATGGACTGCAGGATCAGTTGGAATATATCAATACCCGTTTGGTAGAACTTTCCAAAGAAGCGGTAGCTAAGACAGGATATCGTGCATATATTGCGGGTAATCTTACGATGACGGGAAGACAGTTGTATCCAATCGGTAATTTACAGCTAGAGGAATTGATCGACGTCTATAAGGAGCAGATTCGGTGTCTGGTAAAGGCAGGTGTGGATCTGTTGGTAGTAGAGACTATGATGAGTTTGGCGGAAGCGAGAGCTGCATTGATTGCAGCAAAGGAGACTTGTGATCTGCCGGTGATCATCAGTATGACATATAATGAAGATGGCAGAACGCTTTATGGGACTGATCCTAGGACGGCAGTCATTGT
Source organism: uncultured Clostridium sp. (assembly GCA_900552885.1). Taxonomy (GTDB): domain Bacteria; phylum Bacillota; class Clostridia; order Lachnospirales; family Lachnospiraceae; genus CAG-590. Next base: position 4,964 of record USBM01000030.1, read on the forward strand.
GCTGCAAAGTCTTGGCGCAGATGCGATTGGTATCAATTGTTCCACCGGACCGAAGGAAATGATCTGCCTTGTGGAGCAGATGAAAGAATATGCGAATGTTCCGATTCTTGCAAAACCAAATGCAGGTATGCCGGAATTGGTAGATGGGGAGACAGTCTATGCGATGACACCGGAAGAATTTGCTGGATATGGAAGACAGTTAGTGGAAGCAGGAGCCGGAATCATCGGCGGCTGTTGTGGCACGACCAAGGAACATATTACGGCGTTGGCACAGACAGTTCGATTGATGGATGTACCGAAGGTTTCTATGAAGAAAAAACGTGTTCTGGCATCAGAAAGACAGATGTTAGAGATTGACGTTGATGGTCCGTTTCTTGTTGTCGGAGAGCGAATCAATCCGACCGGCAAGAAGAAATTACAGGAACAGTTAAGACAGGACAATCTGGATCTGGTTGTGCAGATGGCAGAGGAACAGGAGGAAAAAGGAGCTTCTATCTTAGATATTAACGTGGGAATGAATGGGATTGATGAAGATGCCATGATGCAGAAGGTACTTTATGAGGTGACGGGGACGACGAATTTGCCGTTGTGCATTGACTCTTCTTATGTGGAAGTCATTGAGCATGCGCTTCGTATCTATCCGGGACGTGCATTGATCAACTCGATTTCGTTGGAGTCTGAGAAGTTTGAAAAACTGATGCCGATTGCAAGAAAATATGGTGCAATGTTCATTTTACTTCCGTTGTCAGATGAGGGGCTGCCAAAGGATATAGAAGAAAAGAAGAAGATCATTCATACGATTTATGAACGTGCTATGGAACTTGGATTTACTAAAGAGGATATTGTGGTAGATGGTCTGGTGGCAACGGTTGGGGCTAATCGTAATGCGGCGATAGAAACGATGGAGACGATCGCATATTGTAAGGGACAGATGCAGTTGGCTACTATTTGCGGATTGTCGAACATTTCTTTTGGACTTCCGGAACGCGGATTTGTAAATACGGCATTTTTAACGATGGCAATTGCAAAGGGACTTACAATGGCAATTGCAAATCCATCACAAGATCTTTTGATGAATGCAGCGTTCGCATCAGATCTGTTATTGAATAAGGAAGGTTCAGATGTCCGTTATATCGAGAATGTCAAGTCGCTGACAATGGCAGCGGGCGGAAATGCCGACAAATCGGGAACAGCAGCAAAGGCAGAGGAGAACAGTGCAGGAAACAGCAATCATTCCAAGTTATTTGAGAATGTATTGAAAGGAAATAAGCGTACGATGATAGATGATGTGAAGGAATTTCTGGCGCAGGGAAATGAACCGCAGTCGATCATTGAAGAACATTTGATTCCTGCGATTAATCAAGTGGGAGTGTTGTTTGATCAGAAAAAGTATTTTCTTCCACAGCTGATCTCTTCCGCAGAGGCAATGGAGACGGCAATCTCTTATGTGGAACCTATGCTTCCAAGAGCAGAGGGTGGCAGCATGGCTACGATCGTGGTGGCAACAGTAGAGGGTGATATTCATGACATTGGTAAGAATCTGGTTGTACTAATGCTTAAGAATTATGGTTATAATGTCATTGATTTGGGCAAAGATGTGCCGAAGGAAGAGATTGTGGCAACTGCAATCAGGGAACACGCAGCCATTATTGGATTATCTGCACTTATGACGACTACCATGATGCGGATGAAAGATGTAGTGGAATATGCAAAAGAACAGAACTGCACCGCAAAGATCATTATAGGGGGAGCGGTAATCACACAAAGCTTTGCAGATGAGATTGGGGCAGATGGATATTCAAAGGATGCTGCGGAGGCATGTCGTGTAGTAGAGAGGCTGTTAACTGAGTAGAAGTTTGCAGAATTATATATTAATTTTCTGTATGAAAATCATAGGTGAATGTAGTGCAAGAATTACATGAAAAATATTTATGTGTGTATAACATACATGAAATTCGGGTGAAAATGTTTGACATGATATCGATTAGTTGCTACAATACCCTTAGTTGTGTGAAGAGGCATTTTATTTAGAATGCGCTCGGGAGAGAAAGGTGGAATGAAATTGAAGAAGATGGTATTATCCCTGTTGGTTGACAATACATCGGGTGTATTGAGTCGTGTATCGGGATTGTTCAGTAGAAGAGGATATAATATTGATAGTTTATCGGTTGGTGTGACAGAGAATCCAAAGTATTCCCGTATGACGGTTGCTGTAAGTGGTGATGATCTGACCTTGGATCAGATTGCCAAGCAGCTTAACAAGTTAGAGGATGTTGTGAACATCACAGAACTTAAGGATGGTCAGTCTGTATGCAGAGAACTGGTTTTGGTCAAAGTGAAGACGAACCGGGAAGAGAAGCAACAGATTATTGCGATTACGGATGTGTTCCGTGCGAAGATTGTAGATGTTTCAATTGAATCACTGATGATTGAATTGACAGGTAATGCGAATAAGATTGAAGCGTTTATTGGCTTGTTGGATGGATTTGAGATTGAATCTATCGTAAGAACCGGTTTGACCGGATTAACCAGGGGTAGTGCTGATTTGTAAGGATCAGTGATACATAAATTATTATTTAGGAGGAACTGGAAAATGGCACAAGCAAGAATATTTTACCAGGAAGATTGTAACTTATCATTATTAGATGGCAAGACTATCGCAGTCATCGGTTACGGTAGCCAGGGTCACGCACATGCATTGAATGCAAAGGAGTCAGGTTGCCACGTTATTATTGGTTTGTACGAGGGCAGCAAATCATGGGCAAAGGCAGAAGCTCAGGGATTTGAGGTTTATACAGCAGCTGAGGCAGCTAAGAAGGCAGACATCATTATGATCCTGATCAATGATGAATTGCAGGCTGATATGTATAAGAAAGATATTGAGCCAAACTTAGAGGCGGGCAACATGTTAATGTTTGCTCATGGTTTCAACATTCATTTCGGATGTATTGTACCACCTAAGGATGTTGATGTAACAATGATCGCACCTAAGGCTCCGGGACATACTGTACGTTCTGAGTATCAGGCAGGTAAAGGTACACCATGTTTGATCGCTGTAGAGCAGGATGCAACCGGTCAGGCTCAGGAGATTGCATTGGCATACGCTTTAGCAATCGGTGGAGCAAGAGCTGGTGTATTGGAGACAACATTCCGTACAGAGACTGAGACAGACTTATTTGGTGAGCAGGCAGTACTTTGTGGTGGTGTTTGCGCATTGATGCAGGCTGGTTTTGAGACACTTTGTGAAGCCGGTTATGATCCACGTAACGCATACTTTGAGTGTATCCATGAGATGAAGCTGATCGTAGATCTGATTTACCAGTCAGGTTTCGAAGGAATGAGATATTCAATTTCTAACACTGCTGAGTATGGTGATTATGTAACAGGACCTAAGATTGTTACAGAGGATACTAAGAAGGCAATGAAGAAGGTTCTTTCTGATATCCAGGATGGTACATTTGCAAAAGAGTTCTTACTGGATATGTCTCCGGCAGGACGTCAGGTTCACTTCAAGGCTATGAGAAAACTTGCTGCTGAGCATCCGTCAGAGATCGTTGGTAAAGAGATCCGTAAGTTGTATAGCTGGAATAATGAATCAGATAAGTTGATCAACAACTAATTTGGTTTAAGATAATGCAGATGAGGGTGCGGCTTTGTGGAAGACACGAGGCCGGCACCCTTTTCTTACAATATGGGCGGTTTTATTAAATATCTTTCCGTGAATAATAATATAAGGGAATTTATGAAGAAGAAACATGAGGAATAGAATAATGATTCGAGAATGGTGGAGTAAGTTTAGAAGGATAGGTGGAATTGTGACAGTGCTGTTTCTGGTTGTGAGTATGACAGCATGTGGAAATGGAACAAGATGGATCTTTTCATTGAATGGAGAGAAACTTTATCATACACAAGTGGATGCGTTTGGTTTTGTATACGCGATGGACCATAATATTACAAATGAAGGACAGATGGAAGAAGTTTATGAGGATGGGGACACGTATGCACAGTATTATAAGAAAGAACTGGAAGACTCCATTCTTTCCGGTGTGCTATTGCAGCAGAAGGCGAATGATGCCGGAATACAATTAAGTAAAGACCAGAAGAAAGAATGTAAGAAGAAAGCAAAAGCCTTGGTAGAAGTATATGGTAAGGAAAGGCTACAGGATAAGAAAGTAGAGCAAGGCGATATTCAGAAGGTATATGAAACGATTCGGATGGGTGAACTCTATATTGAAAGTGCCACGCAGGCTGAAGATACAGCAGATGATTCGGCAGAAAAAGATAATCGGTATGTCACTGTGTATGAAGCGTTGTTTCCGACAGTGATGTTTGACAAAGATGGAATGTTATTGTCTGATACAGATGGAGATGTACGGCAGATGTCCACATCAGAAAAGGAAAAACAGTATAACAAGGCACAGGAAATGGTGCAGAAAATAACAGATGGAGAAGAACCGGAGCGGGCGGCAGTTTCCTATGGAGATTCCGTTATAGCCACTAAAAAACATTTGAAGTATGCAGATCTGACTGCACAGTATCAGAAGGCATTGGATGGTTTGGATGAGAATGAGGTTAGCAGTGTGTTTGAAGGTACATATGGATATTATGTGATTCAATTGCTCGATAAGAATGCGGTGGAGTATGAAGAACAGGTTACGGGTTATGAAAAGCAGACAAAGTCGCAGGATGCCCGGAAAGAGATTGTAGATCAATTGTATGACTCTTATGTTGGAACAGATAAGAATTATCGGAATGACAAACGATGGGACATGATTGCAATCACGGATTACCTGCAATAGGAAGTATGTAGACCTAAGAAGTATGCCCAAAGCGATACCTCTTAGGGTGCATTTCCTGATTAGAGATTTTTTGCAATTGGATCGTACAGATCTAGTACACAGTGTTCGTCGGGAGCAAAATGCTCACAATTTAAGCAACTGGTACAATCACAGTTGACGCAGTTGGAAAGTTCACTGGTGGTTGTTTTGCAGTAAGAACTGCATCGTTTGGCAACTGCTTCATATTCTTTCTTTGAACTTCTCATTATGAAAACTCCTTTCGTTGAAAAATATATATATTTGAATCTGTCAGAATTCTACAGTACTGAAAATGACGGTAGAATCATAACATAACTATAGTATGACTTGACAATAGATATTTCATTCAGTAAAATTGAAATTAAATTTTGTTTTAGGAGGATAATTATTTGGAGCCCGACTCGAGTTTACAAATTGTTGCAATTGTTGTTTTAGTTTTATTATCTGCATTTTTTTCATCTGCGGAGACGGCATTGACGACCGTTAATAAGCACAGACTACGGTCTTTGGCAGAGGATGGGAATCGGAATGCACAGAATGTGCTTAAACTGATCGAGAATCCTGCCAAGATGTTGAGTGCGATATTAATTGGTAATAATATTGTTAATATTTCCGCATCTGCACTGATGACGACATTCACGACCAGTGTATTTGGAAGTAAGTTTGTGGGTGTGTCAACAGGTATACTGACTTTGATCATTCTTCTTTTTGGTGAGATTACACCAAAATCTTTAGCGACCCTTTATAATGAGAAGATTGCGTTGGTGTATATTCATGTGATAGCACCGTTGGTTGTATTGCTGACACCGCTGATCTGGTTTGTGGATAAGTTAAGTGGTGTGATCTTCTGGGTACTTAGGGTAGATCGCGATGCAGCGAATAACCAGATGACGGAAGGGGAATTACGAACCATTGTAGATGTGAGCGTAGAGGATGGTGTTCTTGAGAAAGAAGAAAAGTCCATGATCAACAATGTGGTGGATTTTGGAGATTCCAAGGCGAAGGATGTTATGGTGCCAAGAGTAGATATGGCATTGGTATCTGTGGATGCAACTTTTGATGAGGTGTTTGAGATCTTTAATGAAGAACATTATTCCAGACTTCCAGTGTACGATGAGAACAAGGATACGGTAATAGGTATTGTGTATCTAAAGGATTTGTTTTTCTTTCAGAATCAGGTAGATAAGAAGAATAATGCATTTTCAATTCGCAATATTATGCGGGAACCGTTTTTTGTATATGAATATCAGAAGACCTCTTCTATTATGGCAGAGATGCGGAACCGGTTTGTATCATTAGCGATTGTGTTGGATGAGTATGCGACGGCTGTTGGTCTGATCACGATCGAGGATTTGATTGAGGAGATTGTGGGAGAAATCCGGGATGAGTTTGATATGGATGAACTTAAGATGATCACGAAACTGTCAGACAATCATTATGAGATTGATGCAGCAATGAAACTGAGTGATCTAGAGGATAGCATTGGTATAAGTTTAGAATCGGAAGATTATGATTCTTTAGGAGGGTATGTGATCGAGTTGTTAGATCATTTACCAAATGTAGGAGAGACAGTTAAGAAGGATGGCATTACATTCCAGGTGGTTTCGATGGAGAAGAACCGGATTGACCGGATTGCTGTTACGATAGATCCGGAATTGCAAGGATAATTATAGAATTAAGAATAAAGTGAGGACAAAAACATGATTAGTGCAAATAATGTTACATTAAGATTTGGCAAGAAGGCATTGTTTGAAGATGTGAATATCAAGTTCACAGAGGGTAATTGTTATGGATTGATCGGTGCTAACGGTGCAGGTAAGTCAACCTTTCTGAAAATATTGTCAGGTGAGATTGAGACAACCAAAGGTGATGTAGTGATGAATGCAGGAGAGCGTCTTTCTGTATTGCAACAGGATCACTTCAAGTATAATGATTATACGGTGTTAGATACAGTTATCATGGGTAATAAGCGTCTTTATGAAGTGATGAAAGAGAAGGAAGAGATCTATGCAAAGCCTGATTTTTCAGATGAAGACGGTGCAAAAGTTGCGGATTTAGAAGCAGAATTTGCAGAGATGAATGGATGGGAAGCCGAATCCGATGCTGCTACTTTATTGAATGGTCTTGGTGTTGGGACAGAGTATCACTACAAACAGATGGTAGAATTAGAGGATACTCTTAAGGTTAAGGTGTTGTTGGCGCAGGCGTTGTTTGGTAATCCGGATGTACTGCTTTTGGATGAGCCGACGAACCATTTGGATTTAGATGCGATTGCCTGGTTAGAAGAGTTCCTGATCAATTTTGACAATACAGTTATTGTGGTATCCCATGACCGTTATTTCCTGAACAAAGTCTGCACACATATCGCAGATATTGATTATGGAAAGATCCAGTTGTATGCAGGTAACTATGACTTCTGGTATGAATCAAGTCAGTTGATGATCAAGCAGATGAAGGAAGCCAACAAGAAGAAAGAAGAGAAGATTAAGGAGTTGCAGGAATTTATTCAGCGATTCTCTGCAAATGCATCAAAATCAAAGCAGGCGACTTCTAGAAAGCGTGCTTTGGAAAAGATTGAGTTGGATGAGATGCGTCCATCCAGCAGAAAATACCCATACATTGACTTCCGTCCGAACAGAGAGATTGGCAATGAAGTCTTGACGGTTGAGAACCTGACCAAAACAGTGGATGGTGAGAAGGTATTAGATAATATCTCTTTTACAATCGGTAGAGAGGACAAGGTGGCATTTGTTGGACCGAATACTCTGGCAACTACGATGTTATTTAAGATATTAGCAGGTGAGGAAGAACCGGACAGCGGTAACTACAAATGGGGTGTAACGACCTCCCAGGGTTATTTCCCGAAAGATAACACGAAGGAATTTGACAATGATCTTACGATTGTGGACTGGCTTACACAGTTTTCGGAAGAAAAGGATCCAACCTATGTGCGTGGTTTCTTAGGAAGAATGTTGTTTGCCGGAGATGATGGTGTTAAGAAAGTGAAAGTCCTTTCCGGAGGAGAGAAGGTTCGTTGTCTGCTATCTAAGATGATGATCATGGGGTCTAATGTCTTAGTGTTAGATGAACCAACGAACCATCTGGATATGGAGTCGATTACAGCATTAAATAACGGTTTGATCAAGTTTTCTGGTGTTGTGATCTTTTCATCACAGGATCATCAGTTCATTCAGACAACGGCTAATCGCATTATGGAGATCACAGCAAATGGTCTGATCGACAAGATGACAACGTATGATGAATATCTGGAGAGTGATGAGCTCGCTAGAAAGCGTCAGATTATGAATGTGGATGCAACAGATGACAATGATTAAGAACAGGATATGATATAGAATGAAAGAATTTTTGCATAAGATAGTTAAGATATTTTTAATATTGGTATTGATTACGGCAGCAATTACAATCGCTGTAGTCGGTGTTGTATATTTTGACCATCAGAAGAAACTGAAAGAAGAAGCCCCACTGATCGCTACGCCGCCGGGACAGATGGTAGAGGTAGACGGACATCAGATGCATGTGTATATCACTGGCAAGGAAGATGCAAAGCATACGATCGTCTTTGTACATGGAAGTAATATGACAGATGATGTGATTGCAATGCGTCCGCTATTTGATGAATTGAAAGAGGATTATCGTCTTGTATATGTGGATCGTCCGGGTAATGGATACAGTGAAGCCGGATGCAAGGATAAGAGTGTTGCAACACTGACGGATGAGACAAGACAGGCGATTGCCAAGGCTGGTGTGGAAGGTTCGGTTATCTTATTTGCACAGACAACAGGTGGAATTGAGGCGACTTATTGGGCGGAACAATATCCGAAAGAAGTAGAGAGTATTATTGGACTTGATATGTATAGCCCGAAGGAATATGAATCGGATCAGGGAGAGGACAAAGGATTCCGATATATGTTATATCTGTTTGCGAGAGTCGGGATTATTCGTCACATCGGACATTCGTGAAGGCAATCAGTCGTTTACATGCTGGCCAGTATTCCAGTTCGGGCAAATTTATTTCGTGGTTAATGC
>USBM01000031.1 GCA_900552885.1 uncultured Clostridium sp.
ACTTAACTGTGTTAATCTTAACACCAGGACCCATTGTTGAAGATAATGTTACACTCTTCATATACTGTCCCTTTGCTGCTGCTGGCTTAACCTTAATAATCTCATCTATTAACGCTTGGAAGTTGTCTGCTAACTGCTCCTCTGTGAAAGAAGCCTTTCCAACTGGCACGTGAATAATGTTGTTCTTATCAAGTCTGTATTCAATCTTACCGGCTTTGATATCGTTAACTGCCTTTGTTACATCAGGAGTTACAGTACCAGCCTTTGGATTTGGCATTAAGCCCTTTGGTCCAAGTACACGACCAAGACGTCCAACAACACCCATCATATCCGGAGTTGCAACAACAACGTCGAAGTCTAACCATCCATCATTCTGAATCTTAGGAATTAATTCCTCGCCACCAACATAATCAGCACCTGCTGCAGTAGCCTCGTCTACCTTATCTCCCTTAGCGAATACTAAAACCTTAACAGTCTTACCAGTTCCATGAGGAAGAACTACAGCACCACGAATCTGCTGATCTGCATGACGTCCATCAAGACCCATTCTTAAGTGTGCTTCTACTGTCTCATCAAACTTTGCGCTTGCTGCTTTCTTAACAAGTGCAACAGCTTCTGGAATATCATAAACCTGAGTTTTGTCTACAAGCTTTGATGCTTCAACATATCTTTTACCTTTTTTCATCTCTTAAAAACCTCCTGTGGTATTATCGGGAGCGACCCTCCCACTAAATCTACTGTTAATCCTCAACTACGATTCCCATGGAACGTGCTGTTCCGGAAATCATGCTGATTGCTGCTTCAATGCTACCTGCATTTAAATCTGGCATCTTAAGCTCTGCGATTTTCTGAACCTCAGCTTTAGAAATGGTAGCAACCTTAGTCTTATTAGGAACAGATGAAGCCTTATCAAGCTTACATGCTTTCTTTAATAAAACTGCAGCCGGTGGAGTCTTAGTAACAAAACTGAAACTTCTGTCAGCATATACAGTAATAACAACAGGAATGATCATTCCATCCTGATCTGCTGTCTTAGCGTTAAACTGCTTTGTGAACTCTACGATATTAACACCATGCTGACCTAATGCCGGTCCAACCGGTGGTGCAGGAGTTGCCTTACCTGCAGGAATCTGTAATTTGATATATCCTTCTACTTTCTTAGCCATAATCGTTATTTCCTCCTAATTCATGTGGTATACGGGACAATGCCCTCCCACTGTTCACGAACCAAAAATCTATTGATTCTATTCGTGTATAAATTGTCTTTGCTCTGGTGTTTACCACACCATAATAATAACTGTTGAATTAATCCAACTTTGAAACATCCATAAAACTAATCTCCACAGATGTTGCACGACCGAAGATATCCACTTCAATCGTAACGGACTGCTTCGCTGTGTTGATATCCGTAATTGTTCCAACCGTACCTTCCCAGGCACCGGCTACAACCTTAACGGTATCTCCCAGTTCCACATCAATCTCCATCTCAGGAACTCTGATTCCCAGATTCTTCATCTCCTGTTCGGTAAGCGGTACCGGCTTGGATCCCGGTCCAACAAATCCGGTAACACCTCTTGTATTACGGACAACATACCATGTTGCATCGTTCATGATCATATTGATCAATACATACCCCGGAAAGATCTTCTTCGATACGGATCTCTTTCTGCCATCCTTCAGTTCAACCACTTCCTGTACCGGAACAAGAACTTCGAATATCTGGTCCTGAAGCTTTCGATTCTCAATTGTCTGTTCAATATCGACTTTAACCTTATTCTCATAGCCGGAATAAGTGTGTGCCACATACCATCTTGCTTCGTTATTACTCTCTACCTCTGCCATGTGTTCACCGCCTTAACCGATAATAAATGAAAGACCAATCTGGAACAACCAATCAATTGCTGCAATAATACAACCGATCACAATTGCTGCAACGATAACTGCTACAGACTGCTTGCCTAAAAGCTTCTTGTCAGGCCAAATAATTTTACGGAATTCACCTTTAAGCTCTGTGAAAAAGCTTCTCTTCAAAGATGCTGATTCATTCTCATTTGCCATTTGAAATCACCTCCGCAATCCGAATTATTTGGTCTCTTTGTGTAAGGTATGAGCCTTACAGAATGGACAATACTTCTTAGTTTCCATACGCTCTGTGTGGACTCTCTTGTCCTTTGTCAGATTGTAATTACGCTGTTTACACTCTGTACATGCCAATGTAATCTTAACTCGCACAACTTCCACCTCCATCTTAAATTGTATATGCTTTCTTTTGTCTGCAAAACCAAGCGTTAACAGAAGTTTTTGCACACAAAAAAAAAGCTCCGACATGCGTCGACCGTATTAGAATATCAGATGATATAGCAAAAGTCAAGAAAAACCTTGATCTTTCCTGACTTTTTCCCATTTATTTCCGAATTATCCACGACCGGTAATTGGGACCACAATATATGGTATACAATGCCTTACATCCACATAGCCCAACCAGCTTTGCAATCATGTAGATCCTTACTCCTTTTTCACAACGATATTGCCATCTACCACCTCTAAGCGGACTTTCTTCCCTTCAATGCCAGCCGCTTCCATCATATTTTCCGGCAGTTGTACCCGCCCGAACTTGTCCAGAATGCTATATTCTTCATGTGTGTTCTCTGACAGATCCAGTTCACCGAGCGACATCTGCCGCAGGCTTTCCTCATATCCCTCTTTCATGATCTGCTCTGAACTGATCTTTCCATCCTGAATCCGCACCACACGCTGCACCATCTTTGCAATCTTATTATCATGTGTCACGATCACGATCGTCAATCCCATCTCTTCATTAAACTTACGAAACAGGTCAAAGATCTTATTCGCCGTCTTCACATCCACTGCCCCGGTCGGTTCATCTGCAAGCAGGATCTTCGGTTGATTTGCCAATGCAATTGCAATTGCGACCCGCTGCTGTTCTCCACCGGATAATTGTTTCAATGTACTGTATCTTTTATCGGCCATTCCCACCAATTCCAGCAAATGCTCCGCACGCTCTCTCCGTTCCGCCTTATTCCCCTTGCAAAATAACATCGGTGTCATTACATTGTCCAGGGCATTCAGATAAGGAAACAGATTTCGGGAATTGTTCTGCCAGACAAAACCGACCACCTCTCTTTTATATGTAACTAACTCTTCTTCCGTCAACAGACTCATATTCTTATCGTCTACAAATAATGTTCCTGCCGATGGGCGTTCCAACCCGCCTAACATATTCAGGAAAGTTGATTTGCCGCTTCCGCTCTTTCCAATGATCGCCATCATTTCGCCCCGGGCTATCGTAAGTTCCAGCCCCGACAATGCCATAACTTCAATCTCTTTTGTCTTATAGATCTTCACCAGTCCATCACAGGTAATGATATCCTTTGTTTCTTCCACTGTCATCACCTCCCAATCATACCATCTTCCATCTCATATACCACGTCCCCAAGTTCCATCAGATTGGTATCGTGTGTTGTCATCACGATCGTAACATTCTCTTTTTCAATTAATTCCTTGAATAAATGCATCACCGCAAGACCGGTATTGGTATCCAAGGCTCCCGTCGGCTCATCTGCAAAGATGACTTTCGGCTTATGTGCAATCGCTCTTGCAATCGCCACTCTCTGTTGTTCACCACCGGACATCTCACCCGGCATATGATTCATTCGTTTTTTCAATCCGACCAGTTCCAGACATTCCCTCACACGTTCCTCTCTTTTCTCCGTTGTCTGTGCCAGCCGAAGCCCAAAATCTACATTCTCATATGCATTCATCACGGGTATCAATGCCACGGTCTGAAAAACGAACCCCATATCCTTGCGCCGCAGACATTCCCTCTCCTGCTCGGTCGCCTTGCCAATCTCCTTATCTCCCCAATAGATCTGTCCCTGTGTCGGACGATCCAAAGCACTTAACAGATTCAGTAAAGTTGTCTTTCCCGACCCGGACCGGCCTTTCAGAATGGTGAGTTTTCCTACCGGCACGATCATGTCAATTCCATGAAGTACTTCAATCTCTCTTCCACCCCCAAGCGGAAAAGATCTTGTTACTCCTTTGGATTCAATCATAACATCTGTATCTTCCATATTCCACTCCGACCTCTCTTTCCAATAGATGATTCCGAAATTTGCATTCTCTCATCAATCCTCTCCCATCTTGATCGCCTGTGCGATCTTCATATGAGCCAATATGTGTGCCAACACATATATACCACCACCAAGCATACAAAGAACAATAATGCCAATCCGCAGCATGTCACCAGCAGATATATATAACTGATACGGCAATACATGTTGTTCCGGTGCATATGCGATCGTAATCAATGCAATAAACAATCGTGATGTGATCATTCCACTGACTACTCCCGACAGGACTGCGATCATGGAACAACATATCTGTTCATTGATCAACATTTGTATAATCTCTCTCATACTCATACCCATCGCCCGGTAAATGCCAAACAACAACTCCCGTTGCCGGATGGATGTGATCCAATAGATCAGAAAACCGATCATACACAATATCATAACAACCAGAAAACTTAATGTGAGCATTCCATTCGTAATCTGTATCATTGCCGTCTGTTTTGCCAGAATCAGTTTCTGCTCCACATCTTTCCGGTATTCGAGCACCGCACCACTATCCCGGATCACATCTAACACTTTATTCTGGTGTCCCCCCGTCTTCATCCAGATCTCCGTCGGTTGAATGCCGAATATATTCGTCACATAACCATAATTGGCTACAATCAGATATGTTTCCTCCTGTTTGATATTCCCATTGTCATCCGTCACCATCTTATATCCGGTGAATCCCGGCCACGCATCTACAAATCCGCAAATCTTTCCGGTCAGATCTCCTAACGTATCCTGATAAGAATCATCCTCCGATAACATAGAATAACGGATCGTATCTCCCACCTTCAGATTGAATCTCTCCCGCGCATTTGATGACACCAGAATGTTACCTGCACCATCTGCCAGATCATTTAAGTAATGGTACCAATGTTTGTCTAATAAACCATCCCGCATCCAGGCGGTATTACCAAAATCCTCCGTCTGTATTGCCATCAGCACTCCGTTATCTGACAATCCTTTTGCTGCCGCCAGACTAACATCCCGCTGCAATACCTCTGCCGCTGACTCTGTATGTTTTCGGACTTTTTCAAACAGATTGGTGTCCGGTTCTACATATACCAGATCCGTTATCTGTTTGTCCCCGGAACGATATGTCTTCGACATAGTCATCCACTTTTCTTTGACAACCAGATCTGCACCTGTATCATACCGGATCCGTTCCTCCTCATTCCGGTTGATCGTTCTTGCAACATTGGAATAAAAGATTCCCATAGCAATAGATACCACCAGAAACAAAGAGATAAATGTCTGCTTTCTCCTTGTTCTTAATATCTGTAAAAAGGAAGCATAGACTGCCGGTGCCCAACGCTCTTTTCCCATATGATAGATCAACTGCACCACCACCCGGAACAAACGAAGAATGATCATTCCTGCTCCAGCCATAAACAATACTGCACTGATAAACAATACCGGATCTAATCCCTTTCCATTCAATACCCTCTGGGCGATTTCCTCTTTCTGCTTGTTAAAACTATAATATGAATATCCTGACACCAGCAGTAAGACTACATCTATATAATACTTCTCAAAAAATGCAGTTTCCGAAGCATCCCTCTTTGATTTCTTCGCCACAATATCGATATTGGCTCGTTTCACTAACGGCAATGTCATAAATGCTATCGCTAACACCGCACCCGCAATCGCAAAGCCTACACTCTTTCCTGTAATCGCAGCCATAAGATTCTTTCGATTCACAAACTCCAAAAAAGCATTTGACTGCCCCATCAACCGGCAGATCGCATATCCAAGAGGAATCCCCAACACAATGCCGCTACAGGCTAACACGGATGCCTGACAAAAATATACCCACAAAATCTGTCTCATGGATACACCACGACTCTTCAGCATTGCAATCTCATTACCCTCAAGTTCAAGGATCTGAGAAGCTATCATATATATAAATATAAGGATCAGGGCAAGAATGGGTAATTCTAACACCCATAAGATTGCCGCAATCTTCTTCGACTGTTGTATACTGTCCTCTAACAACCGGGTAAATACCGTTGTGATCTCAACTCTTTGTCCGTCAAATCCCGCCTTTGCATATCGTTTGAGCACTTTATAATAGGATGAAATATCCTTTGCTTTCATCTTCGTATAATCATATAGATAATACGCATAGAACCGAACCGTAATCTGCTTTTGAGCCGTCATGATCTTCTCAAGATCTTGTTCCGACACAAACACATTTTTCTGATATTCTTCCGGTGCCTGTACCCAATATATATCATCCGACTTCTTTTCTTCAAAAACCCCCGTAATCATCAGTTGCAATGGATTTCCTTTTGCATCGGTATAGTCTTTCATCTCTATCGTCTGCCCCACGTACAATTCATTGTTTTCTAACGCAGATGCAGACACATAACACGGAATCTTTCCTGCTTCTTCCTTTTCCGAAGCAATGAGCTTCCAATGTTCTTCCATTTCTGACATATAACTGATCTTCAGATATTTATCATTTTTGCGTTTTGCAACATTAACAATTGGTATAATGGCAGATTCCTTCAATGTATATAGCCCAATTCTCTGCGCCGGTTCCATCTGTAGGTCTCTTTGCAAAATACCATCCCAGCCTTCTATGGTTTCTATCACTTTAGAAAAGCTTTCCTTTGTTTTCTTATAGGTATTGCCCTGAAAGACGGAAACAACACACGGATAAGTACCATTATCCTGAATATACTGTTTCATCTCATTCTGAAATGCCTGATTCTCCGACATATTCTGATACATCGGCAGACAGGCAGCCACTGCCACCAACAGTATGATTCCGACAAACAGGCAGATATTTAACCATTTTTTATAAAGAAGTTTCTGCTTGATAAATGTAAACACCGGCTACTTCACCCCCTTCAAAAGTACATCACCTTCTGCCAGACCACCAAATATCCAATATTGGTTGTTGGCACCTTGCAGGCAACGCACATACTGTTTATAAGGTTTTCCATCCTTCAATGTCCATACATATCTTCTGTCATCTTCTCCCTTTTTGATATCTTCCTGTTCCACAACGAACACATCGGATATCGGGTTAGACACAATAGAAACCGAACCTTCCTTCAAGTCTTCCACCGGTTGATCTAATTGGATATACGCCTTTGTCATCTGCTCCTGCGGTTCGGAAATATAGTACACCGCCTGACCATCTGCCCCGGTGTATTCCATCTCCTGCGTTGCGGAGGAGAACGCACCGACTACTGTTCCCTCATAGGTATCATTTACTTTAACGCGGTCGCCATAATGATACTTATACGCATTATTGCCTGTTACATAATAAGAAATGCTGTCATCCGTAATCGTTCCTATATAATCATTGGAATTCACTATAATGTGTTCCCTGCCCGCTTCGTACATACCGCGATACGTCCCGCTGCACGGAGCCGTAACCGCAACCGTACCCGTAATCTTTTTTTGTGCAGATAACGCACGTTCTAAAGTATTCTGCTGTCTGTGATATACCTTTTCCTTATATGTCTGTTCTAACTCTGCTAAAGACAATTCCACAGAAGACTTCTTTCCCTGCTGCTTCAATTGTTTTGTAATCTGCCTGATGCTTTCTTTTTGGGCTTTCTTCTGCTGCTCATACTGACGTTTCAAAGACGCAAGCTGATTCTCAACATCTGTTACATCTGCTTTTCCACTTGTCACTTCTAACGTAGCTAAGACATCCCCCTGTTTCACTTCGGTCTGATCTGTTGCAGATAGCAATTTTGCTTCCCCGACACCGGATGTAATATCGACCAGTCGCGGATATTCCTTTTTAATCCTGTTCTCATTTGCAAACAATGAGATTGCTGACTTCTTAACCGTTTTTGTTCCGGAATATTCCAGCTCCGTTTCTACCGGATAATATACCTCTTCACCCGCATCCAATCCTTCCAGGATTTCCGTGTCAACACCATCTGAAATTCCCTGTTTTACAATACACTTTTCTTTTCGCCCATCTACAATCTTATAAATGTAACTGCTTTCCTGTCCTGTATATACGCAGCAGCCGGGCACGGTAACTGCATTCGTTGACTCTTCTAATACAATATGTACATCCAGATAATCACCCGGATGAATGGCATCATTTTTTAATGCAAAGCGCGGTGTCAGTTTCATATTATTCCTTAATGCGATCTGTTGTTCCTTTTCAGAGTAAGGAATGTTCTCTAACTCCTGTTCACTGCCAAGATAAGTTGTATATGCTCTTACAAAGAAATTACGTGCCCGATTCGACAGTTCATCCTGTAATGCAATATAATAGTCATCATCTCTTGAGATCATGACCACATTTTCCATGGACTGCACCGTTGCAGCATAACTCATATAAGCAACATGACCATCCGCAGTTGCTCTTAACGTGTTGTCTTCTATCTTTCCTTTTACACACTCTATCTCCTGATTCAATTGCTGTATCCGGATATCCGACACCTGTTTCTGATATTCCAGATCTGCCTGCAATCGCTGGATTTCTGTCTCTACCACATCCCCCGTCCGGTCATCTGACTCATTCTTCTGCTCTTTCTTTTGTTTGACCTCAAGGGTAAGATGTTTCTTCTGATAAGAAATATCTTCTTTTTCCGCAGATAACTGTTCCTGTAACTGTTTCAATTGTTCCTCATATTCTGACGTGTCTGACACCGCCACAACCTGCCCTTTCACCACTTTATCGCCTAGCGCTACCGTATAGGATACATTTTCTTTGGTTGAAGTGTAATAACAGCCTGAAAAACTTCCTGTCACATAACCAACTACAATCTCCTCATTTACAATATCCTTGCAAACTGCTTTCACACTCTGTATGCTTTCACTTGCCGGTGTCTTCAATTTCGGAGCTTCCGCCTGTTTTCCACAGCCGGTCATTGTAAATAATAAAAGCAGCACCAACACATAACATTTCACTCTATTCACTTACAATCTCCTCCCCTTCCTCTAATCCACTCTCAACAACAAACTTTCCATCTATCGGTCCGGATACTGTAATCTCTTTCACACGGGCAAACCCATCCTCCTTCACGATCATGACATACGACTTTCCATTTTCCTGTGTAACGGCATTTTCCGGAATATATAAAACATTACTGCGTTTCTTTCCACGAATATGTATTGTTGCATTCGTATGGTCATCATATGTCTGCTCTGCGGTAAATGACACCTCCGTCTTATTCTCCTCTGTCTTCTGCACATCCTGTACGGTAACCGGTATCTCCGTCTTCTCTATCGTTGCCTGAAATGTGTCCCCAATTTCCGGGGCATCCTCTGTTGTGTCCATTGTGCCACGGAAAACACCTCCTGCCGCCGCAACCGTAATATACTTCTTAGAAGAGTCAAAGCTGCCGAGCATCGCAACATCCGCTAAATAAGTAACCTGACCATCTTCCTCCGCATAGATCCGGTAATCTGCAATCCTTTCCTGTGTCTCCGCAATTCTCATGTTCAGGACATGAATCTGCCCTTCCTCATCCTTGATCGTTTCTTTAAGCGATACCGTCTCATCCTTGTCTGCCATCTTCAGAAGCTGCTTATTATACTTCATTGACTTTTGCAGCTCCATGACCTGAAACCGGTAATCCGAAAGTTGTTGTTCTAACTCTTCACAAGGTGCCTCTGCTAACAGTTCCCCTTTCTTTACCTGATCTCCGACCGTCACATAATTATGGATTTCCAGTCCCCATTGATCCGGTTCCCCGACATACTGAAGATAATAGTCCTTTTCTGTCGTATACTGATAAACTGCCATAATCGTGATCGACTCATCCACATCTCCCCGTTTCACTTTCACCAGTTCACGCTGATACGGTATATAATGCTCTATATGTATCGTATCGTCTATTTCTGCCTCATCCGGAAAAAGGCTGCATCCGCAAAGACCCAATGAGAGTCCGGCAAATGCAGCCAATCCTGCTACATAAAATCTTCTCATACCATTCCTCCATTTTTCTTCTATCACAATTATAACAGAATAAAATCTAAAAATGGGCGTACGAAAATGAAGATTTTCTTACAATTATTTATTTCATTTCATCAACAAATACAGATGGCGAGAACTCATTGGCGACCGGTTCCCCTATCTCCAAAAATTGATCCCAAACTGTTTCCAGAACGCCTCCATAACATCCCAATAATACTTATATTCCTGATCTCCCGTTGAGTAAATGCTACAGGAATCCGTAGCAATCAACACCTTTCCACAGGTACCATCCTCCATACGGATATAAATCGTCTGTGTAAATGGACAGTCACTTCCCCCCTTGATCTCCTCAACTGGATTTGAAAACGCATCCTCAAATATAGCTAACAACTCTTTATCCCGCACGGATCGTGTCGTATTGTCTTTGTATAAAAAGATCTCCTGCACATCATGAATATCCTCCGGTGCTAACATACCGTCATCCCCTTCGTGCTCACTCTCCCACTTCATATACCAGTCCGGTACGGAATGCTCGGCGGCTGCCTGCTGCTCCTTGCCTACCAGACGCTCGATCTCCTCTTGTTTCATCTGTGCATCCCCCGATGGCTCTTGTGTTGTGCCTGTGCCCTGCACCCCGATCATCTCCTGAACCTTTCCATCCTGTCGCTCTTTCGCTTCACAAAGCTGTTGCTCTGCCTCATCCGCTTTCTGTCTGTCCTGCGGGATTGTCTGTGATACCGGACCGGTATTTGTTGTATCATTGTTTGTATCCATCCCCTGCGTAAATGCTGCCACACCTGCAGCAGCCACAACCAGACCGACCAATATAAGCAACCACGTTCTCTTATGTATTCCTTTCTTGATCATCTCAATCCGCATCCGCATCTCCGAAGTCTTCATCTTCATCATCGTTGCTGTCAGAAATACATTATCCTTTCCATCCACCCGCACTAACATAAGCAGACTATTCCCATATGCAATCCGCTCTGTCTCATTCATCCGGTACATAACCGTATCATCGCAGGCATATTCACAATCTCTCTTAGATAGAATTGCCGCCAACCAGACAATCGGATGAAACCAGTAAACTGCAACTAAGAGATTACGCAGATACCCCCACCAGATATCGCCGTGCCGCATATGTACCTTCTCATGAAGAACCGCATGTTCTAATAACGCAATCTTCCCGCTATTCTTATGATCTTTGCCATCCTGTGCATCTTTTACCGCCTGCATTGTCAAAACATCCGGTACATAAATATCTAAGGTCATGCCTTTGCTCCGAAACAATAACGGTGTTGCAATCCCCTTTGTCCGATAAATCTGTTCTCCCTGATATACCAGTCTTTCCCTGTTCTCCACAAGAAAGATCCGCATCCGGTGTTCCGTCCCGATCTGCAACCCCAAAATAATCACAAATCCAATCAGCCATATTCCATACAAAATTCTCTTAGAAAATATCGCCTGCACAATCACATTCCATACCTTTGCAGATAACTTCTCATGTTCTGTCACCACATCGGGCTGCTGTTTCTTCGTATCCACAACCGTCTGCCCGGATGTCTGTTCTCTATCTGCCGCCACCTGCCTCTGTTTCCTTGCACCCTCTGATTCCTGCTGCACGCGCTCCTGTATTTTCTGATTCCACGCCTTCTCTAGTGCATATTGTGCATTGTCAATGCTGACTGGACTAGAAATCGTCAAGATATCCATACCAAGCAGGTGCGTTCCCATATATTCGACTCCCGGCAGGATCAGGCGCACTGCCAGCACCAGCCACAACGCATAGATCACAACATTACTGATTCTCCCCCGGCAAAACTGCCGGATCACCACGATCACCAAAAACAAAAATGTAACAGCAATACAAGTATCAATCATGTTGATCCACCCCCTCATTCAAGATTCTGCGAAGCTCCTCCAGATCTTCCGGGCTGATCGACTCCTGCTTCACCATCGTAGTCAGCATCAGCCCCATACTTCCTTTATACACCCGCTCTAAGAAATCCTTGGTCTCCTGCACACATGCCTGACTCTGCTCTACAATCGGATAATAATGCTTCGCCCTGCCAACCGTCTCATAAGCAACCGCCTTCTTTGCCTCCATCCGCTTCAGCATCATAATGATCACATGCCGATCCCAATTCGTACTCCCCTCAAAATGTGCCACCATATCGGCGATCGTCTTCGGACTTTCTTCCCATAGATAATCCATCAGCTTCCATTCTGCATTCGATAATCCAATCTTGTCTTCCATTCCTGGTTTCCCCTTTCGTTTCACTCCACAAGCCAAAAGATTAGTATACATTTGTTTACATATAGGGTAACACTTGTTTACCACATTGTCAAGAACATTTCACAGACATTGACAACGATTCGAAAACTCCTTGTCAATCCGCCACCGCTATACTATAATAAAATGAGATATGCCCGGGTAATCCATTACCCGTATTATATAGAAGGAAGAGGGATTTCATATGTATCATATTGATTTTAGTAAACCCAACCATGTACACTTTATCGGAATCGGCGGTATCAGCATGAGCGGATTAGCCGAGATCCTGTTGAAAGAAAACTTCAAGATCAGCGGCTCTGATGCTAAGAGTTCTGATATTATTGATAATTTAATTTCGATGGGTGCCATCGTAAATATAGGTCAGTCCGCAGATAATATCACAGATGATATTGATCTGGTTGTATATACCGCAGCCGTACACCCGGATAACCCGGAATATACTGCCAGCGTTGCAAAGAACATCCCAATGCTGACCAGAGCACAACTCCTTGGTCAGATCATGAATAATTACAAGTATTCTGTTGCCGTATCCGGAACCCATGGTAAGACAACAACTACTTCAATGTTAAGTCAGATCTTCATGGAAGCTGATGTTGATCCAACCATTTCCGTTGGTGGCATCTTAGATTCCATCGGCGGCAATGTAAGAGTCGGACATTCCGATTACTTTGTCACAGAAGCATGTGAATACACAAACAGTTTCCATGCCTTTTATCCATATATCAGTATTATCTTAAATGTCGATGCAGATCACTTAGACTTCTTCAGCGGCATTGACGAGATCATTGAAAGTTTCCACACCTTTGCAACCAATCTTCCGGATAACGGAACCTTAGTTGTGAACGGTGATATGGATTGCCTTCCTCGTGTAACCAGGGATCTGACCTGTAACATCCTGACCTTTGGTATGAAGAATTCAAACCGTTACACCGCTGCTGACATTGAAGCAGATGAGAAGGGTCACATGAATTATACCTTAGTTGTAGACGGCAAGTCCTGTGAACGTGTCCATCTGAACATCGGTGGAACACACAATGTAACCAACTCTCTGGCCGCAATTGCCGTTGCCGACTTACTTGGCATTGACCGTGAACACACTTTAGCCGGCCTTGCCTGCTTTGGCGGTGCGCATCGCCGTTTTGAATTGAAAGGAACCTTGGGAAATGTTACCGTGATTGATGACTATGCACACCATCCAACCGAGATCAAGGCTACCCTTACTACCGCAGCACATACTCCACACCATGAGCTGTGGGTTGTGTTCCAGCCACATACCTATACCCGTACCAAAGCATTATTTGAGGAATTTGCAGATGCGCTGAAGGGCTTTGACCACGTTATCGTTGTTGATATCTATGCAGCCCGCGAGAAAGATACCGGCTTAGTTCATGCCAAAGACTTAGCCGCACGAATCAAAGAATTAGGAACCGATGCCAGATATTTCAGCTCCTTTGAAGCCGTA
>USBM01000032.1 GCA_900552885.1 uncultured Clostridium sp.
GTGAATGATAATTTCGTATTACCAATCTACAATCAACAGATAACTAAAAATTATCCTTCGTTCTGTTCCCCTACTAATACTAAATATATCACAGTTTCCTTATATTGGCAATGTATTCTTTCATTATTCGGCACTTTTCATCAATTTATTTTTAAATGGCATTATTGAATTAGTATCGGTCCACATCGCCACAAAATCATATATTTTATTTATCTTTCTTTAGAACAACATTTCCGTCAATTCATCCACAACCGCTAATATTAGTTTATGTTTATCCAGACAAACTAACATTAGAATATATCAACACATCAATCCAACAATACATACTCCTAATAATGCCTATGTTCTCACTCCTCCCTATACATCCCCAGCTCATCACACATCTTTCCCGCTGCCTCTTCTACTGTGCAGTTTCCACTGACCACCTCATCTAAATATCTTACAATAATATCTTCTGCAAGCTGGTCAAGATACGCACAGGTCTTCGCACCAGAATAGCACGTTTCAAATGCCGCCAGTTCATCTTCTGTGACGTTTGAATGTAACGTAATCTTAGAACCCATTCCATTATCCGAATTACTTGCTATGGTGGACTGCACATTCCGGTACTTATCCGCATCCGCTTTCCTGACCTTTTTATTAACAGAAATCCCTACCTGCTCGTAATCACCAAAGCTTTGGGCAATATAGTTATCATTTTCGCAATTTATTACATCTTCCGACAACAGATATTGCACGAACTCCTTTGCCATTTCCTTATTCTTACACTCCTTATTAATGGATGCGATCATCTTAGGAAGATAAACGTCCGACATCGTATCAAACACATAGTTCTTTCCATTTGACTGCATATAATCTCTCGCCGTATACAGATGCATCACGCCAACCTGTGACCTCAACTGTCCTACCGTCAGATCCGGCCATACATCAATCGGTCTGCCGGTATAATTATTGATACCCGGAATCACATTCAGACCGTCAAAGGAATCAAACTGTCTGGGTGCCTCTTTCTGCACCGTTACATCCACTTCATTATTGTGTGCATTACACGCCTCGTAAATGTCCTTTGCATCCTGTACAAATTGCTGCATTGCCTCTTTTTCTATTTTCCGGCCTGCCAAGATATCCTTTGCATATAACGGAAACAACGTATCATATAATGCCTGTCCGTCATACACAAACAGATCATTAATGCCAGACCCGGACGTTTTCAAATGTGTACACAGCTCCTTGGGATTCTTCAACTGTTCTACCTGTTCTTTCGGAGCGAATATCATAGGAATTGCAAAACGGGTCGGCAATGCATAGACCGCACTCTTCTGCTCAAATGCATTTACAACCGTATTAAGACAATCTTCCCCTGATTGTTCCACTATTTCATTAAGATCAAGGAGTTCCCCATTCTGAACATAAGTATCGGGATTCAATCCATCCATAAAGATAATATCCGGCCCATCCCCCGATAACATCTGCGTATGAAAGGCATTTACCGCATCCTGTGTCGTCAATCCATTCTCTTTATCCATTCCCACCTCGTACACAATATTCATGTCCGGAAACTGCTGTGCAAACCTCTTGATTGCCTGATCGATATAGTCCGAATTCTCAAGACTATATACTTTAAGACTTCCATCCTTCTTTTGTTCCGCATCCGTTGTATCCGAATAAGCGATGGTTCCATCCTGCTTCATTGTAAACTACGGAATCTTTTTCTGATAGAAGAAGCCTGCAAACACGATATCCCCATCCGTATTTTCTCTGCCCGCAATATAGATTTCCTTCTTTTCTGTAACAAGAAATCCTTCCACTTCTCCGACTGCAAATAGATTGCGATCATCGGAGATGAGCTGCTCCACAACACCATTTTCCGGATAATACCGGTAAATGCCGTCCTTTAACAGAAGATATACAACCCCATCTGTATCACAACAAACCATATCTTTTTGCAATTGTTCCGTATTAATCTTCTCCTGTACTTCTCTTAACTTATCCGTGAGAACATCCATTTTTTCGGAATATTGTTTGATACATTTCCCTTGCAGATCATATTCCATCAGACCATCCTCGCATACAAGCAGAAGATTATCTCCATCCTCGCAAAGATCGATCGCGCCATCCTGCTTGATCTCTGTCTGCTTGGTTCCGTTTCGGTCAAACAATGTAATATGATCCTGTTCCATGACCACAATGTGATCCCCGACCAGTTTACTGGTGATCAGATTAGAGGAATTCCTGTAATCTGCTATATCTGTCACACTTTCTTTCGTTATATATTGTACCTTTGTCTCCACCCGCTCATAGGAATCATTTAATATATCATAAGTGACCAGATATCCATTATCAACTGTCCGGTCTACGGAAGTAAGGGCACAGGAATCCTGACAAAATTCCATATCCTTCATCCATTCCAAGTCATCCTTCCGGAAACTGCGTCCTCCATCCGATGAGCGATAGACAAGTAATTCACCGGAAGAATCCTTTGCTCTCACAATACATGCATACTCATCTTCTGTATATTTTTTTAATTTCAGAAGATCCCCCGCCTGTTCCAAACATCCGATATCCATCTGTTGAAATTCCTTATCTGCCGTAGCCGAATCTTTAGAACTGCCACAGCCAGACAACAACGTACCACAAACTATCGTCAATAACAGAAGTTTTCGCATAATTTTTCTCATATAATTCCCCATCCTTTCGTATACCAATTCATAATATCAAAACCTCATACCAGAATAAATCCCTATGTAGCATCCTGTTTCCCATTATACGCAACACCCGATCAAAAACTTCTAATCTTTCTCTAACCTTCGGCAATCCAATTGGAGATTGTCCAAAAATATGCTATCATTACAACATAAAGGAGGCAGCAGACATGAAACTATTAGTGGTAGAAGATGATATCGCATATTGCGAAACATTGGATTACCTTTTTCAAAAAGAACAGATTGACGTAACCTTTGTTCATGATGGTTCTTCCGCACAACCGGAATTTTCCAATTCCTATGACATGATCCTGTTGGACTGCATGCTTCCCGATATTAACGGCATCGAACTTCTTAAGAAACTTCGTCTAAGTAACCCTTCGATTCCTGTTATTATGGTCACCGCACTTGGTTCCCTCAATAACAAGTTAGACGGTTTCAACAACGGAGCCGACGATTATATTGTCAAACCTTTTGAATTTCAGGAACTTATGGCACGCATCCGGTCTCTTATGAAACGCTGCCACAATACAACCCAGCCACTTCCTTTATCGTTCGGCGATCTTACCTATCATCCGGGCAATGCAGAATTATCCTGTTCCAATGATACGGTTACTCTTTCTCCGAAAGAATTATCTCTATTTGAGATCTTATTAGAACACAGTGAAAATGTGGTATCCCGTGACGACCTTATATTATCCGTCTGGGGAGAAAATGCCTATCAGGAAGATGGTAATCTCGATAACTTTATCTATTTTCTGAGAAGACATCTTCGTACCATTCACAGTCACGTACAGATTAAGAATATCCACGGTATTGGATTCAAATTGACAAAGGAGTAGACAATTGGAGACATCATTTCGTAAAATCAAAATATTCAGTTACAGCCTGATCGTGTCATTTGTTCTGCTTGGCAATCTCATGTTTGCCGTATTATCTTACCGCCAGAATTACAACGCAGAACTGCTATCTTTCAATGCAAATGCCTCCCTGATCTCAAACTATATGAATTCGGCAGAAGTCCTTGACTATCAGGCTCTTACCGAATACACCTCTACCGATTACCAGATCCTGCTCAGTACAAAAGAGCAAAATTCTGTTATCTCTTACGGTTCCTTGTTAGATGCTGATGTCTCACAGACACTTCCCTCCTGGGCACGCAATATTGCCATTTCCCAATATAGTCTTGGCAGATCGGTACATGACGGTTCTGTACCCAGTTCCGATTATGTAACTTTCAAAGAGTCTTACCGGAAAATCCCGTTATTGGTCTATTATCATGAGAACTCTGTCACCGGTAAGAATGTAACTATTATACATACTTTAGACAATTTCCGCATGCGCACACGGAAATCCTTTGTTATATTTTGTCTGCTTTCCCTTGTGCTTATGGCATTGTTATTCCTTGTATCGTATATTGTCATTTGGATGGCAATGAAACCGATCCAAGAATCGTACACCCGGCAAAATGAATTTATATCCGCCGCATCCCACGAACTCCGCTCACCGATCCATGTAATCCTGTCGAGCCTGTCCGTCTTAGATGCTGCAAAAGAGGACCCTAAGACATTTGCCCGCCACCATCAGATCGCTATTTCAGAATGCAGGCGGATGTCACAATTAATCGATAACATGCTGCTCTTAGCAAAGACAAACCGACAGGATATCTCTGCCCAATATACCTGTATCCATCCGGAAGACCTTCTCCTGCAATGCTATGACAATTTCTCTCAGATCGTCACAGAAAATGGACTGCATCTGCAACTAGAACTTCCTTCTGATTCCATTCCCAAATGTAATTTAGACACTGACCTTACCGTACAGATCCTGTCAATCCTGATCGATAACGCCATCTCTTATACAACACAGGGGAGTATTACGCTGAAACTATCCTATGATAATCACTATCTCTATTATTCCGTCATCGATACCGGCTGTGGTATACCGGAATCCATACGGGACAAAATATTTGAGAAATTCTATTCGGTCGACACCTCCCACACGGACAAAACACATTGCGGACTTGGTTTAAGTATTGCTCACGACCTGCTTGATATCTGCCATGGCAAGATTCAGATTGCCGATAATCCAAATGGCGGCAGTATCTTTACGATTCTCTTCGCCCGGTAACATACCGGATAACAACCATCAACTGTACCACTACGCATAACAGGATCATACTCTGCCAACATATGTGTCGCCAGCTTATATGATAATAATATCGTTCCAACACATCTTTATTATGATACAATTTCCGATACCATTGCTGCTGTATCCATGCATACCACCTATTATAGTCAAAGAACTGTGTGCCCGTTTTGGGTGGATCTATTCTGCCAAAAAATGTTGTATAATCCTCAATATAATAAGCCTGTCCTTGTGCAAGAATAAGGTTTTCTATCTTGTCCGCATACTGATCACGATACCCTTCCTCCTTCACGTTAAGTATCACACCTGACACATTCTCCATAACGGCAGCATTGCGTTTTGAATATGTCAAAAGTGCTAATCTCTCATCCGACCGAATCACTCCCCGTACATAATAATCGCATCCGCATACCTGCACCCTCTGTCCATTTGCCTTGTCAGTTCCAAAAAGCTGATACATACTTTCACTGCTTAACAAACACCCATAGCTGTCCTCCGGTATCCATGTTCCATTTATCCTTACAATCCCACTCCATGGAACATTTCCCGCAACTACATCCAGCGATATCTTTCTTCTTACATCCTCCCCATATATCTGTTGATCTTCCAACAGACAATATGCTCCCTCATAATATTGTTGTTCCGATAAAGAATTATTTACCCGCTCAAATGTAAGCACGGACTTCTTATCTATCATATAACAGGCATAAGATTCCATGGTCTTCTCCTGACACCGTATTCCTATATAATAAAATATACAGCCACATAATCCACACCATGTAAGCAACCAAACTATCCCGGTTATTATCTTCTGTTTACTACTGCTTTTCACGCACAATATCCCCCGCTTCCACATTTTTATCAGAAGAAATGATCACTCTGTCCTCTGTACGCAATGCCGTGCTCATAATGGCTGCATACTCCATATTGGAATCTTCTATCTTGACATTTACCTTCTCCGCAATCAATTCCGTACCAAGAATGGTATTTTTCTCCCTTTCAATTAATACATAGCTGTTTCCGGCTCCACCAGAATGCAGTGCTGCAAGCGGCAGGCAGGTATCATACTTCCGGGAATCATGTTCCATTTCTACCTGCACCCGTTCTCCTGCATAATAATCCGCTCCTTCTACAACAATCTGAACCGTATATACATGTTTTTCAGAATCATAAAATAGAGAGTCGATCACAAACGAGTCCTGTGCTTTTTCCGTCGCAACCGTAGCCACATCTCCTTCCTGCACATATGAACGCTGTTCTTCCGGTATATCCATACTCACAATATATCCTTGCTCTTCCGTCCCGACCATAAATGCCGCCGCATCCAGAGAATAATCTCCTTCTTTCTGGTTCTGCACCTGTATCATACCATCCACATCCGCATAAAAGATTCCCTTCTGCTCGATCAGGTCATTCAATTGTTTCACTGCATTTTCCACCCGGACTATCTCTGCCCCGGTCTTCTCCCTTTCCAGGCTTCTTCCCGTCATTGATCTTGTACTCTTTAACTGTTCTAATTCGAACTCTTTGTCTTGTTTCTCTTCTTCTAAGCGAGCAAGATTATATTGTACCAATGCATCTCCTTTTTGCACATTCTGTCCTACCGTGACAAACACCTCATCCACAAGAATTCCCGCATATAAGTATACCGGTGTGACCTTTCTATAAGATAACAATCCTGTACCCGATATCGTATGCGGCAGCATCATAGAAACCGGGCACCCGCTTTTCACAACCGGAGTAAGCACACTTTTTGTAAATCTTGAGATCCATGTACAAAGCCCTAATATAACAAAAAAGCATATCACCACCCTCATAATTCGATTGCAACTAGTTTTCTTTCTCATGCTAATTCTCCATTCCTTTTATCATAATTCCATCTGCCAATATATTCCGACCCGCATAAAGTACATATATCGCCGGTAATATGCTAAACAACGAATACGCAAATGTCTTTCCAATCTCTCCACTTGTAACATCCGGCAGATACACAGACAACATCCACAATTTCTTATCATTGATGAATACAGCAACCGGTTCTACCATATTCCAATATTCAAAAAAGCCTAATATTCCCGCTGCAAAGATTCCTTTTCGTGCGATAGGAATTGCAATGTACCAATATATCTTGAAGCGGCCCGCCCCATCTATACCGGCCGCATCAATCACCGACTGCGGAATCTGTTCAAAAGAATTGTAGGCAATAAAGACCGGAAAGGTAGAGAACACCAATGGCAGGATCAAAGCCCCATGTGTATGGATCAATGCCATCTGTTTTAACACAATATACTGTGATAGCATAGTCACCTGAAATGGCAGCAGCATACAAAACATATATATTAACATCACACATTTACTCATACGGGAATGTCTTCTTGCCAGATACCACGCCGCCGGTACTGCCATCACAAACTGCCCCGCCAGAATACAGCCGACCACCTTTACCGAATTCCAGAACAGTACAAAATATTCCGGTGTATCTAACAACACCTCCAGCAGATTCTCACATGTCGGGTACAAAGGCACAAAATGCCAGGTAGCATAGGAACCTCCTTCCTGTACAACAGATCCCAATATATTCTGCAATTCCGTATTGCCTATGAATACGCCGGTAACAATTAACACAACAGGAAGCATCCAGACCAATGCCGCCCCGTATATGATCCCTTTCCACACATATTTCATATGTTCTTTCCCTTCTTTCCCCATATTCCCTGTTTCCTGCCTCTGCCATCTATCCGACTTTTCTCCTGCCTTCCCATTACCATGTACCTTATCGACAACAAGATTACAAAAAACAAAACTGCTGTAACGCACGCCGCTGCCGCTATCTTTCCGATTTCCAATTTACTAAACCAGTTATTGAATAAATGCTGTAACAGATAGATATGATCATCGGGATAATTGCCTGCGATCAGATATACCTCACGAAAGATCTTGAAGGAATTCATCAATGACAGCATCAGCACCGTGAAAACTGTACCTTTGAGATTTGGTAAAAGAATACGAAAAAAGATCGCACATTTACCCGCACCGTCTATCTTCGCCGCTTCAGTGATTGCCGGTGGCAGCATAGATAACCCCGCTAACCACAATAGCATATTGTAACCGATATTCTTCCACAGAAAGGTTGCAACAAGCAGCCAGAATGCCGCATTTCCCTGCAAAAAATGAACGGCATCCCCATGGAACACATTCACAATCCACCCATTCACAATTCCATGATCGTCAAACAGGATTCGCCAGATAACCGCAACCGAATTCGATGGAATTGCCATTGGGATCAGAAAAGTAAATGTTACATACTGGTTCTTTAATTCTCTTACCGCTACCGCCGTCAGCAGGGAACACACAAATAACAATGGCAATGCAATACCCTCAAATTGAACGGTATTCCGGAAAGCTAACCGAAAAGATGGATTTGACAGAATCATGCGATAATTCGTCAAACTTAGATGACCTGCATTGACAAAGGATCTCCTGACCACATCCAAAAGCGGCAGCAAAGTAAATAGAAGAACACCGAGCAGACCTGGTATGATAAAACTAAGATCCGATTGTATGAACCGATGGATATATGTATTGTTATCTTTTTGCATCCTGCATTTCCTCCATAATTCACATTATAAAGGAATGCGGAAAAACATGTTTCTAATATCTATCTAAATTGGGGAATGACACATTTTACACAATAGAAAAAAGAATTCCATCCAAGCAAAAAGAGAACCCTCTCGGATTCTCTTCTTACCCTTCTAACAGAAAAACCCACAGTCAGTATCCATCACTAACTGCGGGCATTCCCTACTCCATAATCTCTAGATTCTCTTCTATAATCGTTGAAAGCTTCAGGTACTTGGCAATCTTATCAATCAGCATCTGATTCTCTCCAATCTCCTGATTGAGCAGCATGGAATTGAGCAGCTCAAACCGGTTCTCATATTCCTCTGTCTCTCCTTTTGCCTTCATTGCCTGGCTCTCATATACCTTCGTCTGCTTCGTATTGCGTTCCGGCATCTCATACAACAGATTCTCGCCATGGAACAGAACAAATTCTTTCATGTAATATCCCGGCACCACTTCCATCATCCGTGCCACTTTATTACAATCCGGCTTCTCTACTCCTGACTGGATTCCGTAATGGAATGCAATCTGTCTTCCCGCCTTATCCTTGGTCACCACATAGGTCATCATGAAAAGATCCTTTGGCAGCTTCATATATTTCTTGAAATTCCGGAAGAACGGGAATAGAATACCACGCTTCACAAAATACTCCACCTGTCCCTTGATCCATGCAATCTCCTGCTGTTCTAACTTCGGCTTCTTGCTTAAGAACAGAAGCATTGCCGCTTGGCACATATCATCCTTTAATTCCTCCGTTATCATCTGTTCATACAAATCATCAAAGAACACAGCCGGGATATCATCATCTTCCACGAGATAAGCAAATGCCGCCCGTTTGAAAAATGCCTTGATCACCATACCTCTGCGCTTCTTACGTAGATATGATTCAAACACACGGAATACATCCTTATGCCATTGCTCCGTATATAAGGTCTCACACAAAATGTTCTCTTCAAATAAGTCTAATCTTGTCAAACGGCTGCTGGCACGCTTCCACAGCTTGATCATGTCCTGTACGCCACCTTGATAATGATCGATCAGATAGCTTAACACATCTACCGTATCCTGACCCATCCGGTAGAGATAATCCGCAACCGAGATCAGCGTCTCTTCTTTGGCATACTGTGAAAATTCTTTCATTGCACTTACCAAAAGTGCCAGGTTCTCCGGCATTACTTCCTGGTAACCAAATCGTTTCACTGCCGCATATGCCTTATCATACAGACCACACATAATGAGATAGTTCATGTAGTCTGCCGCATCTGCCGGCAATACATAATCCATATTCACCCGGTCAAGATAGCTTCTTAAGATATCCATATCCAGATGTTCCCTGTAATATTGAACAATACCGTAGATTGCCTGTTGCTTCGTCTCTTCACTGATTTCCTTAAATGCGAGCAGATCTCTGGCAATATTCACCTCCTTGGCATTCGTTGCATCATATGCCTTCATCTCATCATACCGGTATAACACATACCGGTAATCATCCCCTGCATACATACCAAGAATCTCCATATATTCTGACTCATCCACTAACTTCTGCAGCTTATATGGAATCGTACTGATATATCGGTTCTGATTCCGGTCTACTAACGATACAACCGCTGACTCTGTGATCATGTCCACATACGCAACATGATTCACAACCGGTACGATCTGTTCCTTCTCTAATTCCTTATGTGATATCACAACTGCCACAATGTTCTCGTTAACCACAGTTAATTTCCTCTTAAAGATCACATTCACAAGGCTTGCCGCAAAATGAGGGGTAACCGCCTGCGGACGCAGGAACTCGCCATAGATCACACTTAAGTCATCACTCATTCTGCCTTTCACAATCTGCCCTTCCATAAATGCCATCATATTCGGCAGATATTCCTCATACTGTCCAAGATATCTTCTCTTGTTCTGTATCACATTCGCATACAGATATGCATACTCTGCATCCGTCAGACTGCTCTTATAATTAAAATACCGCAACACGGAATCCGGAATCACATCATAATGACTCTTATCCATACTGTGCAGATAATTCTCCTGTATACCAACCAGCTTATATCCGCATTTGATACCCTCTAAATAATAATCATGGTAACGATGCTCTATCTTGCCTCCACGAATCAGCATACTACATATAATACGGATGATCTCCGGTTTGTTCGTATATTCATAAATGGTTGCAAGCAGGGAAAATATCTGTGCATGGAACTCCCTCTGTCTGCCCGCCAGCTGTACAAATTCCTCTTCCGCTTCCTTACTCAGATAATGATTGCGCAGACCAAACCGGACTGCCGCAATCTCAACTGCAGCTAATTTCTTAAGTAATAACGGATCCTGATTCAACAGATCACATACCTCAATCGCCAGAACCGGACTATTATACCCTCCTAGATACAGCCCTTCGATCTGGCTGAACAGCCATTGTTTGTCCTTCTGATATCTCTCATCTAAATATATCAGGAGCCAGAAATAAAAGAGCTTATTCTTCTCCGTTGTCAAAGCCTGTTCGATCTCTTCACACGCACCAACAATCTGTCTCGCATCCTTTGATAGTAACGCCTTCAAATACAGATAATAACAATGCTCTTTGCGTCCCTCCATCGCCTTGTCATAATCTGCTTCCATTCGCCGGATCTCTTGTCCGGCATTCTCTTCCTGTCCGGCAAGAATACTCATATGTAATAAACCTAACTTATACAAGCCTGCCTCCGGCTCTAATGCGATCAGGTTATGTAATGCCTGTCTCGTCCTCTCAATGAATTGTTCTAACGACATCAGACCAATCCGGTAATCAATATAATTATGGAATAATGCCGCAACTTCCAGCTTTTTAAGCCGTCTGTCATGATCCCGGTGTACTAGCACACGCGAACCTTCTTCTGCCGCCTTCACTACTACATTCACTATGATTCTCTGATACGTATTCTCAATGATGATCTGTCCCTGTGCCTGCTTATTCTCATCTAACTGTTCCGGGTCGATCGAATAAGAGATTGCACAACGATCCTCCTGAAAATCCATACTGCAGATTGACTGCTGGTGAACCTTAATAAACCTTGCATCGGTATACACTCTCATCCTGCAGTATCCCCATGTATTCTTACGCAACACCAATTCATGTTCTTCCTGCATCTTCGGAAAGCGGAATTGGAACCGGTCATGCTCTACCTGCAAGGTCAATGCACGTTTCTTATGGATATATACAAGAAATTCTTCCAATGCCTGATCCTTATCTAACGAATCTTTCAGACTACGGTAAGCCTCTAAGTATTCCGTCTGTCCGGCTAACAGCGTCTTCGGAAACTCCTCCGAATGAAATGTCTGCAATGCTTTGTTCCAATCTGTCTCGGCCAATGCTGAGAACTTCATCAGATCCTCCAATGCCACTCCATTTACATCAATAAACGGTGCTACAATCTCAATATTATATGGAATCGTCATCTCTATTCCATTCCCGATCAAGCGGATAACTCCATCATATACACTGCCCCGTTTTCTGCTCGTCGCATCAAAAGAAAATGCAATTTCTCCCTTCTTACCAACCAGACTATGCTCTGAAAGCGTCAACAAATAAGCGTCATCATAGACCATCATCTTCATTGCAACATCATTAGAAGATGTTACCTTGACGCTCCCATTATAGACGCTTCCTGCTTCTATCTTTAATTGTAAATACTGCTTGGAAAGCTGGATCTCCGGGTACTCTACATAGAAATCCCCTTTCGCATATTGTTCGACTTTACTCTTCATTTGTATTACCTTATTTCTCTTGATGTTTCATAGGGTTCAATGTTATAATTATATCAAATTTTGTCTGATAAGAAAAGGACAAATGGAAAGAAGGATAATTTTATGAGTACAGTAGCACAATCCTTTCACGGAAGCGATCTTGAAGTAATTGCCAAGCGTTATCATATAGACCAGAACTCAATTGTTCCATACGCATCTAACGTCAATCCTCTTGGCATTTCACCAATGGCACGTCAGGCGATCATTGACAATGTGGATGCGATTCAGGCATATCCTGACCGGGATTATGTAAGCCTTCGCCAGTCTATCTCCAATTATTGTGGCGCCAGCCCGAATCAGATCATTTTGGGTAACGGAACTTCTGAATTGATCAATCTGACTATTAAGACCATTGCACCAAAAGAGACTCTGATCTTAGGTCCCACCTATTCGGAGTATGGTCGTGCCGCCCAGCTTGCAGGCAGTCAGATTCACACTTATATGCTGAAGAATCTGGATGATTTTGAATTAGACGTGGACATGTTCCTAAAAGCTCTTCATGAATCCATTGACCTATTGATCATCTGTAACCCGAATAATCCAACCAGCAAAGTGATTACTAAAGACCAGATGGATATCATTCTTGCACGTTGCCTAGAACTCAATATATTTGTTATGGTAGATGAGACTTATGTCGAATTTGTCAAAGACGTACATTTAATCTCTTCCATCGCACTGACGAAAAAATATGACAATCTTATCGTTCTTCGTAGTGTCTCCAAGTTCTTCGCCTCCCCGGGACTTCGTCTTGGTTATGCAATCACGAACAACGAGGACTTTCTTGAAGCAACTGCCAACGGTAAGACCCCTTGGAACATCAATGTATACGCCTCAGTTGCCGGTGTCATGTTCGAAGATGATCATTATATCAGTCTGACTAAGAGCCTGATCCAGACAGAACGGAATCTTGTCTATTCCGCTTTATGTAGCCGAAAGACGATCAAAGTATTCAAACCGGAAGCAAACTTTGTACTTATCAAGTTACTAAAAGAAGACCAGACCGCTTCTGATGTATTTGACTATTGCATCAAGCGTGGCTTCATGATCCGTGACTGTACTGACTACGAAGGACTCGGGGATAAGTATATCCGCTTCTGCTTCATGAAGCCGGAGCAGAACGATAATGTGGTGAACACTATCCTTGAGATCGTATAAGCTATCACCCTTGCACAGCGTAAGTGAAGGCGGACGCGCATGTTAGGAGTGTATGAACCCGCCTTTTGGGTGGTGTCATGTTGCAGCAGGCACACTTGCGTTACGACTCGCACGCAACAGTACTAGCACTCCTACTAATAAGCGAACTCACAATAAAAGGATATAGATTCGGAAGTGTACCTACTAACGATAGAGGCACACCATGAATCCATATCCTTTTTGTTCGTTCTGCTTATTACTACGTCGTTGAGTGCTGGCGTGCTCCACGTACCTGCTTGCAATCATGACAGACCACCCAAAGCCGGGATCTACTTTTTATGTACATG
>USBM01000033.1 GCA_900552885.1 uncultured Clostridium sp.
ATCCGAGCCCTGTGCTTATGTCACACTTGCCTGTGCCGTCGAGGTTCAGCTTCACGAACACGTCGGTCTCCTTTGTTTTTTCTGGAGAAGGAGAATCAGTTTGAGAAAATGTTTGCCCTGCTGATCTTTCTTCCGGTTGCACCGGATGACTTCTTATGCTACTTAGCCGGGGTAAGCCGGATGCGTCTGACCCGTTTTACGACCATTATCCTGCTGGGGAAACCGGCAGCAATCTTCATGTACAGTATGGGACTTCACCAGGTGCTGCGCATGGCAATGGTGCATCTGGCGGTATGATACTGCTATTCTAGGATAGTGGCTATATGGGCTGAACGTTGGCAATTCATAATTATTCAAAGGAGAATCACAATATGAAAGTATACATTTATTCGCAATTTCAAAAAATGATAGAAAAAAGTGGTGTAGGAAGGGCGATCTACCATCAGAAGAAGGCACTGGAACGACAGGGCGTGCAGGTCGTAGACCGGAAAGAGGATGCCGATGTGATCCATATCAACACGATCTTTCCGGGTTCGGTATCTATGGCAATGTGGGCGAAAAGACATGGCAAAGCAGTTGTCTTTCATGCGCATTCCACGAAAGAGGATTTTGCCAATTCCTATGTAGGTTCCAATCAGTTTGCAGGAGCATTTGGTAAATGGATCACATTTTGTTATCAGTTGGGAGACAACATTATCACACCGAGCAGGTATTCCAAACAGTTATTGCGGACATATGGAATTAAAAAGCCGGTGCATGTGATATCGAATGGAATAGATACTTCCTATTATCAGCGGTTGTCTATGGATCGTAGTAAGTTTCGTGAAAAATATGGATACAAGGATTCAGACAAGATCATCATGTCAGTCGGTTTGTGGATTGAACGGAAAGGAATCTTAGACTTTGTGGAATTAGCAAAGCGTATGCCTGAGTATCAGTTTATCTGGTTTGGACAATCGGATCTGCGTACCGTACCGGCGAAAGTAAGAGAATCAGTAGAGACAAAACTGCCGAATCTGCATTTTGCAGGTTATGTGGGAAAGGAAGAACTGCGGCAGGCATATGCAGCGTGTGACTTGTTCCTGTTTCCGTCTTATGAAGAGACAGAGGGAATTGTGGTATTAGAGGCACTTGCGATGAAGATTCCGGTATTACTGCGTGATATTCCGGTATATGATGGCTGGATACATAATGGATTTTCTGCATATATGGCAGAAGATAATGAGGATTTTGAAAAGTTGACCAGAGGAATTCTGGAAAAGGAAATGCCATCCCTGGTAGAGAATGGATATGAGGTGGCAAAACAGAGGGATATTGGTAAGATTGGTGAGCGTCTGTTACAGGTATATGAGGAGGCTTGTGAGATCCGGCAGGAGAAATATCTGTCTCGTATGAAGCCGGTGCCAAGACTATAATAGTAGGGATTAAATGGAGCACTTCGAGAGAAGGTCAACATTTTGGGAAAAAGGTGTTGATTTTTTTCTTGTATTGCTGTATTATTGCTGTAATACAATAAAACGAAGGAAATGTTGTTTATTGATTTTATGAGAAAGGGGAAATTATGGACGCTTTAATTGATGTCAGGGATTTGTATAAGATATACAATCCCGGAGAGAATGAAGTACACGCCTTAGATGGTGTCAGTCTTTCCGTACAGAAAGGCGAATTCGTAGCGATCATCGGTCATTCCGGTTCGGGCAAATCCACTTTGATGAATATGCTGGGGTGTCTGGATGTTCCGACAAGTGGAACTTACATATTGAATGGACGAGATGTGTCGAGTCTTTCGGACAATGAGTTGTCTGAGGTGCGCAATGATGAGATTGGATTTATCTTTCAGGGATTTAATCTGATCCAGAATTTAACCGCGGTTGAGAATGTAGAACTTCCGCTTATTTACCGTAAGGTGGATAAGAATACAAGAAGAAAGTTAGCAGAAGAAGCATTAGAGAAAGTAGGTCTCGGAGAGAGAATGAGGCATAAGCCATCCGAGATGTCGGGAGGCCAGCAGCAAAGAGTGGCGATTGCAAGGGCAATTGCGGCTGCACCACCGCTTATCTTAGCGGATGAGCCAACCGGTAATCTGGACTCGAAGTCCACACAGGATATCATGAACATATTAGACGGGTTGAATGAGCAGGGAAATACAATTGTACTGATTACACATGATGATGGAATTGCAGCTAATGCACGGCGTGTGGTACGGATCATGGATGGAAAGATTGTAGAGGATTTCTGCAGGGATTAGCAGAATGGCAGCTCACTAACAGATATTTATGTGAGTTTCACATGGATTGGAAACAGGAATCAGAAGGAGGAAAGTATGGAAGAGAATAGGAATAGCGAAGTGATAGCACAAGAGACAACGGCTGGGGATGATACCATACAGCCGGATAAGACTAAGAAAGCAAAGAAGAAAAGCAACAAGAAGGCAATTATTGTAATCGTACTTGCAGCGGTGATCATCGTGGGATGCGGAATTATATCGGTTGTAAAGTCAATGAAGCAAGTGAAGGAGGCAATGGGGTCGGTAAGCAGTGATGATGAGTCGTTGTATACCGTAGATCAGCAGGATGTGGAGCAGGAGATCACAACATCCGGTACCGTGGTTGGCATCAGTCAGAATGCATACACATCCCCCGTTACTGCGAAAGTAGAGGATGTGTGTGTCGAGGTAGGACAGACGGTTAAGAAAGGAGACGTTCTTCTTACATATGATGCATCCGATCTGGGAGATAATTTAGCCAAAGTTAGGATTCAGGCACGCTCAGACAAGGCTGCCGGAGATGCCAATTACGAGACGGCAGATGAGGCTGCGGATAAGACCAGTGCAGCCAAGAAGAAAGTGAAGAAGATGGAAAAAGAGATTGCTACGATGAAGAAAGAAGCAGAGGCAATCAATGACAGCATTACAGCATATCAGGATCAGATGGAAGACATTGAAAGTCAGAATGCGAAGGAGACAGAGAAAGCGGCAACTCCGAATGATCAGGGAACAACGAGGGAACCGAAGCTACAGGATACAAAGGGAATCCGGCAGACGATCCGGGATCTTAACAAGCAGTTAACAAAGAAGAATGAAGCGATTACAGAAAAACAATCTAAGTTAGCAGAACAGGAATCCATTGTATCTGCAAATAAGGATGTGAAAGTCTCTAAGAGTACGAAAGAGCAGTTGGCAGCGTCGAATGAGTTGTCGAATCTGAATATCAGTGATGCACAGGAAGACTTAAATGCAGCCGAGGCAGGTATTACAGCGGATGCGGATGGGATTGTACAGTCAGTAGAAGTGGTGAAAGGTGCATATGCCAACGAGACACAGACGTTATTTACGATCATTGATGCGAATGAGGTTGGAGTCGAGTTCACGATTGCAAAGGATGACCTTGGTTACATATCCGACGGGCAGAAAGCAAGAGTGGTGATCGGTAATAATGAATATACCGGAACGGTTGAATTTGTAAGCCGTGTGGCAAGTATGGATGCAGCGACTACTACAACGAAGACAACAGGCGGAAGTATTAAGGGACGTATCCGGATTGAGAACCCGGATGACAACATTTATATTGGTGTGTCTGCAAAGGCATATATCTTTGTGGGTAAAGCAGATAATGCATTGGTGATTCCATATGAAGCTCTTTGCACGGACATTGATGGTGATTATGTATATGTTGTAGATAAGGACAATAAGATTCAGAGAAAAGATGTAGAAGTCGGCATCTATTCGGATGAATATTATGAAGTGAAGACCGGTATTGAGAAGGGTGATAAGGTGATCCGTAATGTGACCAAGGACATGAAACCAGGGGATGAGTATGTGCCTGAGACGGCGGCAGTGGCAGCACCGGGCGTGGTAACGATAACAGAATAGGAGGCCGGTTATGGGACAACTTGGTGAATATGTGAAGATGGCCCTTAAGAATATCTGGGCCAATAAAGTGCGTACATTCCTTACCATGTTAGGTATCATTATCGGTATCTCTTCCGTTATCCTCATCATTTCGATTGGTAATGGTGCTACAGGTATGATATCGGAACAGTTGGGAAGTATCGGCAAGGGACAGATTGCATTCTATATTACGGACTATCAGGACAAATACTATATTACGGAAGAAGATATGGATGCGATTGCGAAGATGGATGGAATCAAAGCGGTAACATCACAGATCATATTAGAAGGTACTACCCATACGAAAAAGGATGACTTTGTAGTCAATATGATCGCCGCAGATGCATCAGCATTTACTTTTAATGAGAACACTTTTGTAAAGGGTACGGCATATACGGACAGCGAGGCACAGGCAGGAAAACCGGTTTGCGTCATTAGTGAGGATGATGCCATGAAAATGTTTGGATCAACGAATGTGGTTGGCATGGATCTTGACCTGACAGTATGGGATGAGGCAGAGATGACGGTTACGATCATTGGTGTGACTAAGTCAGAAGAGAAGAATGCAATCACATCAATGTATGAAGATCCTTCGGTGCAGTTGATCCTCCCGCCGATGGCGGTTTCGATGTGTACCGGAATCGATCTGTCTAATGAGATCACGGATTTCTATGCACTGAAGGATGGTGATGCGGATGCAGAAACGGTCTGCAAAGAGGTGATTGATTACCTTGAAGTAAAGCATCATGCAAAAGGACAGGAGATCTACAACTATCAAAGCTTTGATGACATCATGGCAACGGTGAATCAGGTTATCAATTTGATCACGGTGTTTGTTGCATTTGTTGCATCCGTCTCATTATTGGTTGGCGGTATCGGTGTTATGAATATTATGTTGGTATCGGTAACCGAACGGACAAGAGAGATCGGTATCCGTAAGGCACTTGGTGCGAAGACCGGATCTATCACGGTACAGTTCCTTGCAGAGTCGGCATTTATCACACTGATCGGTGGTCTGATCGGTATTCTGCTCGGTGTGGCAGGTGCATGGATCATTGCCGGTATCATCGGAATGATCGTTCCGAATATGCATTTTGCTCCGGCACTTAGCCTGGGAACCGT
Source organism: uncultured Clostridium sp. (assembly GCA_900552885.1). Taxonomy (GTDB): domain Bacteria; phylum Bacillota; class Clostridia; order Lachnospirales; family Lachnospiraceae; genus CAG-590. Next base: position 5,012 of record USBM01000033.1, read on the forward strand.
ACTGCTTGCGTCAGCATTTTCTTCGGTTGTCGGAATACTGTTCGGTGTGTATCCGGCGAGAAAGGCAGCGAAGTTAAGTCCGATCGAGGCACTGCGGAGGAATTAGGGAAAAGTCTCCAACCCACAATCTACATTTGGTGTTATAATGGGTCTATTAAAGTACGCATCCTCTATGGATGGTTTTCAGAAGTATGTGGACGAACATGAAGAAGTGTTATCGAATATGCCGGTAAGGGCAGCGGCAGTATTGAATGAATTCTGTACATTGGATTTGTCGGAACAGGAATTAGAGGAAGAAGAGGTGATCGATATGTGTCAGGCAGTGAGAGAGATGAAAGAAGTTAGCAGACGGGAAGGTCGGATAGAAGGAAGAATGGAGGGAGCAATCAGGGTTTACTATCAGAAACTAAATTATTCTGTACAACAGATTGCGGCGGAACTAGGTATAGAGGTAGAAGAAGTAGAGAAAGTCATTCAGTCACTAGAGGAATAATCTCGAAAAGAGATATAGATTGCAGAAATAGTATGTGTGGAAGGGTATAAGACAGGAGGCCGTTTTATGCCCTTTTTGTTATGGCGACGAGGAAAATGCATGCATTCATGCAATGCGTTTGATGACCGCTAATCAGAGAGAGATTCACAGAGTGTATCTCGTCTCTGTATGACATTTGAAAAAATTGAGTTCCGCTTGAGGCTATTTTGTGTTAATATGTGACCAGATATAGTAGCATATTACAAAAGGGATGAGGAGACGGATATGGAGATCAATAACCACCATCTTTGTATTGGATGCATGCATGAACTACATAGCAAAGAGGTATGTCCATATTGTGGATTGGAACAGAGAAGTTATACGCCGATTCCCCGCTGCCTGATCATGGGGACGCGGTTAGCTGACCGCTATGTATTAGGCAAGGTATTAGGAGAGGGTAGCTTTGGAATTACATATATTGGATGGGATACGCTCTTAGAGATTCCGGTAGCGATCAAGGAATATTATCCGTCTGATCTCGTAAGCCGCGATGTAGTCAGAGGAAATGATACATCGGTGTATCTGTTTAGCGGGATTGAAAAAGAGGAATATGGGAAACGGCTGGAACGGTTCTTAAAAGAGGCACGGAATCTGACCCGGTTCAATCAATTGCCATCGATCGTGTCGGTAAGGGATTTCTTCTATGCGAATAACACAGCATATATCGTAATGGATTATATTGAGGGAGAAAGCCTTAAGACATACATTAAGCGGCAAGGGGCTATGGACGCAAAGGAAGTCCTTAACGTGTTCCGCCCGATTTTAGAATCACTGGAGAAAATGCATGTGACCGGGATCATACATCGCGATATCAGTCCGGACAATCTGTTGTTTGACGAGAATCATAATCTGGTACTGATCGACTTTGGAGCGGCAGAACTGCAAAATGCAGAATTAACCAGAACGGTTACGATCACATTTAAGCGGGGATTCTCACCGGAGGAGCAATATCGCTCACATGGCAGGCAGGGCCCATGGACGGATATTTATGCATTGTGTGCCTCCATGTATTATGCAATGACAGGTGTTGCACCTGATGAAGCGATTCAGCGGACGATTGAAGATAAAGTAGAACCCTTGTGGGATAAGCAGGACATCGGAATCACAAAGGAGCAGAGCAAGGCGATCATGAAAGGAATGTCTGTGCATGGGGAGGATCGTTTTCAAAGTGTTGCGGCATTGTATCAGCAGTTGTACCAGGAGAATGCAGATAAGGCTGTTAATGGGAATCGGGGAGATCGTGCCGGAAAAGAACCGAAGAATATACCTGCAAAGAGGATCTTATGTATCTGTATGATTCTGCTGCTGATAGCGGGTATAATCGGTGGTTCAGCTGGATACCGAATATGGAGCCGGTCGAAGGATGGCAAAAATGAAGATGCCGGGATGCCGGAAACAGAGCAGATAACGGGGAATGATCCGGATATACAGGATGACGGCACGAAAGAAGTACGGAATGTGATGCCGTCTTGTGTGGGACATACGAAAGAAGAGATAATGTCCATGTTGTCTGTGATTAAATATTCTACATTTCATATAGAATGGAAAGAACAATATAGTGAGAATGATATAGCAGGCAGAGTGATACAGCAGAGTATACCGGAGGGTACAGAATTAGAAACAGGGAAGGAATATGAGCTGTCATTGACAATCAGTGTAAGTGAAGATACCGCACAGCCAACAGACAAGACAATGCAGGCGGATTCTCAGTCGACTACACAGGCAACAGACGGAACAACTCAGGCAGTATCTCAGACATCCACACGGATAACAGACGGAACAACGCAGTCGACAGGCAACACAGTGCAGTCGACCACACAGGCAGCTACGACAGCTAAGAAAAGTAAGAAATCTTCGACAAAGAAGAAGGATAACCTGGATGGATTTATCCAGTAGACAGAATGCAAACAAATGATGAGGAACGGGGAACATGAATCAGGATAACTTCAACGCAGCATTACAACAAGTATATAGGGAGAATCATTTTCTGCGGTTTGACGAATTCATTGTATGCAAGTTTTGTGATGTTTTCGTTGGAACAACAATTACAGAAGAGGTGCGTAAGGCGGCATATGGACAGTTTCAGAAACGGACAGACCGGGCGGACATTGCAAGCGCAGTCACGATGCGCAGATGGTTTGGACTGTCCGGATATGCGAAGCCAAGCCGGATGCACATATACGAGATGGCATTTGCATTACATCTGGATAAAGAGGAGACAGGGGAATATCTGACAAGAGGAATCGGGGAACCGTCCTTTCAGATCAGTGATTATCATGAGATTATCTATCTGTATGGGATTGAGAATCAGCTTTCCTTTGAAAAATGCCAGCAGATGATCCACTTGTTTGAGAAGAACTTGATGGTGAATCAGAGATTGTCAACTACACGGAGTACGGAGCAATTGTGGCAGAAATATGAAGAGCAAAAAACACTTTCCGTATCGGAGTTTCTGCTCTTTATGGCAGACAATACGATGTATTTCAAAGGGTATAGCAACACGGCATTGTCATATCTGTTGACATATCGGGATCAGGTGCTTAAGTATATCCGGCAGGATGCGGCAAGACAATTGGAACAGAGATTATCTGAGACGGATTATGAGGCCTGGCGGAAAAGGCAGTGGCTGATTGAGAAGAAAGATCCGTACCGGATGATACAGAAGTATCTGAAGTCGCATTCGGGAAGTGGATTGTCAGAGGATATGATAGAGAATATCAGGGAACTTTCTAAGATTACATATTCCACGTTGTCGAACAATTCCCTGGTGCGTTCGGAATTATTCTGCGATCAGCCGGAGGGGAAGACAAAGGTCACGGGTTCGGATGTGCATAGTATGACAATGAAGCATTTATCGGATCTTCTTAATGTGGCCAATCAGAAAGAAATTGCTGTGAAGGTGATTGCCGCAATGGGACAGTTGGAGGCGTTACCGGCAGAAGAATCGTGTCCGGCAGAAGTAAAGGAGCTTTTGAAGAAATTGATGAAGAAGGACGAGATTGACTGGAAGTGCGGCGAGGCAGGAGAATGGCTTGTTGCGTACGATAAAGAGCACAAACGCAGACAGCTGGTTGTACAGCGAAGTGACTTGCTTCCATTTGTTCTGTATGTATCCCAGCAAAGATATATCGAACAGGTGGAGGAACGAGGAGAAATGTACGATGCAGCGAAGGCAAGAAGGATGTTCCGACAGGCGGCAGATGATGTGCTGACAGCCTGTAATATGGCACCGATCAGCGAGGAACGGGAACTGGATGCGGTGCTGCTTACCTGTTATCAGGAAGAGGAAATGTATGGATATACGGATGTGTTAGAGACGTTGTATGGATGAAGTAGATATAGAAATTACATTGTTGACATGAAGGAGTTAGGAAGAGTTCGGAGGGTATGAAATGCGAGAAAGAAGAAATACAAGAGGAACAGAAGAGATCTTACAATACATAATGGTTTTCAGAAGGATAGTCTGTATATGTGCAGTTGTCTTTATCTGTATCGTGGGGAAAAGGTGTATTGTGCAGGCGGCGGAATATGATTATCCAATTGAGAAGACGAGGGAAGTACAGGTGTTGGATGAGGCTTGTAAGGATTCGCAGGGCGTGAAGTATACGTTGGATGAAGCGACGCATACGGCAATGGTAGGGGAGCAAACAGCTAGTACGCAGACACCATGTGACTATCAAGGGGCAAATGGTGGGGTATGTGTGGTACCAGAACAGGTTTCTAAGAATGACATTGTATATACGGTAACAAGTATTGCACGACAGGCCTTTTATCATAATTCCTATTTGAAAACATTAGTTGTAGCAGATACTGTGGAGAAGATAGAAGCCCTTGCCATAAGAGATTCGTATATTCAACATATTTATATTGGCACAGGTGTGAAAGAGATTGTAAATGCGGCTAATATGTTTGCGGGAAGCAGTTTTCTTGAAGATATTACTGTATCGGATGAAAACACGATGTATAAGGATCAGGATGGAATATTATTTACCAAAGACGGTAAGACATTGTTGTGTGCTCCTAGATTATTACCAGGAAATAGTCTTACCGTTTATACGGTACCGGATGGTGTAGAGGTAATAGGAACTCAGGCATTTAATAAGACCCGTTATCGTAAGATAGTATTGCCGGAATCGGTTAAGAAGATTGAGACGGAGGCCTTTGAAAATGGGTATCTTACGGAGATAGATTTAAGTCATGTAAATGAACTTGGTTCGCAAATATTTGCAGGATGTAAATATTTGCAAAATATAGTATTTCCGGATTCTGCATGGAAGGTATGGGGGGCTGGATGGACTCTATTTGGTGATGGTGTGAATAACGTACAGTTTGTATATCTCAAAAAAGATTTGACATATGGGAGTTATAATCATGCGAACTGTTTCAGGTTGGAGAATCTCAAAACATTGGTAGTAGAGAATGGAATAACTGTGATTGGAAAGTCGGAATTTCAATATACGAATTTGGAGACTGTTATTCTGCCGGATGGGTTAAAGAAAATTGAAGAAAATGCTTTCCGGAATGATTCCCTGCTTAAAAGAATATATATTCCAGCATCGGTTACATCAATTGGCAATAATGTACTTGCTGACAATGATACGATAATATATGGGGTGACGGGGAGTGTGGCACAGTCTTATGCAGAAGAACATGATATATCATTTATTGATGTGAGTGATCATGATCATGCTAATATGCCTAATAAGACAGTGTACGAGGATTTGTATACGAAGGTAACGGCAGACTATTGCACGGAGTGTGGATATGGAACAAATGTAAAACAGGAAAATAAAGCACATGAGGATATTGTTGATGGAACAAATGGTGCCTATGATTTTTCTCTGGAGAAGACACGAAAAAAAGTGAAATTGGATGCATCATTAAAAGACGAACAAGGGGTTAAGTATATACTTTATGAAGATTCTAATGTGGCATATGTGGACAAAATTGCGAATGATGTGAATACAAAACATGTAGTTATTCCGGAAGTTGTTATATGGAACAACAGAGAATATATTGTGACAACATTGTTTCAATCCTGCATTGTAAGTTCGTCGATTGAGTCGATTACATTGCCGGACACAATATGGCAGATTTATGATCAGGCATTTTCGTCTTATTCGCTAAAATATATTTACTTAGGGGCCGGAGTAGGTAACACGGCATTAGGAATGTTTTATGATAAGAAAAATATTAATGGCATTTGGATTGCACCGGGTAATGCAGGGTATTATGTGAAGGATAAGGTACTTTACAAGAATGACGGAACTGTGCTTTGCGATTATTCAGGTAATACGGAGTCATCAGAGACAACAACAGAAAAGACAACGCTGACAGAAAAACCGACAGAGAAGGATACGAGTATAGAGAAAACGACAACGACAGAAAAAGACACGGGGGTAGAGAATCCAACAACAGAAAAAAATACGAGTGTGGAGAAAACGACGACAGAGAAGAATACGAGCATGGAAAGACCACCAACGACAGAAAAGGCTACAAGCATAGAGAATCCAACACCGCCAATGACGGAAAAAGATGTAAGTGTTGGAAATACGAATCCAACCGAAACGAAGAATGTGGTACAATCGCCAACTTTAAAAGTCAAAAAGAAAAAGACATCTACGGGTCAACCGTATCTGCGGATTTCGTTGAAGAAGATTAAGGGGACTTACATAGAACTTCAGGTGAAAAAAGCAAAAGGAAAATTCAAGAAAGTAAAATTAGTATCGAATCGTCTGAAATACTATAAAGGGGAATTAAAGATTGGCTATAATCCAGATGGCAAGAAAATGTGGTTAAGGATTCGGACGTATACGAAGAAGAAAGGAAAGAAGTATTACAGTGCATGGTCGAAACCGGTACTGGTGAAATGATATATTTGTATGAATAAGAGTTAATTACAGATGTGTATATAGCAATTATATAATGGGAAGATATCCATGAAGAAGAATGAGAAATGAGAGAGGTGACTGCCTTTAAGTAGAATTTCTCATTCTTCTTTTTTAATTTCGGAAAAAATATTTAGTGGGGTGTTCGATATACTTTTACCGAAGAAATAGATTTTAAATTAAAAATCGACAAAAAGTGACTTTTCGTTTGTAAAACGGTCCTTTGGTTGGAAAGCATTGAAAACGAAAAATCATTTTACTATCATTGGTGATAAGTGGGATTAATGAGAATTGAAAGAGAAAAATTGTACTGTATGGAATAGGCGGGGATAAACTACAAAAATACAAAGAACGGCTATATAAGAATATTGTTGCAGTAGAAGATACAGTAGAGATTATTTGTTGTCAGGATGAGAGGCTGCTAAAGGAGAATTGGAGTACAGGGATAGAGAGGAAATGAGAGGTGTGTAGGATGAAAAGAAAGAAGATATTTGGTTGGAAAAATTTCTTTGCTTTTGCGAGTGCGTTAATAAGTGGTGCAGTTATAGGAAGCCAGATTCCGGTATATGCCACTGCAAATTCAAGTAATGAGAAAGTGGCAACCTGGGACACGGTCTATTTTGGAAACTACTGGCAAAATGATACCAATGGAGACGGAGTTGCGGATCAAAAGGACGCAAAGCAGGCAATACAATGGAGAGTTCTGGAACGGAATGGAAATTATGCATATTTACTTTCGGATAAGATACTGGATGCAGGAAAATTCTGTGCGGGCTCGAGTAACAGCACAGGGGAAACATCCGATCTGAGAAATTGGTTGAATTCTACATTTTATAATGCGGCATTTAGCAGTAAAGAAAAGGATGCCATACAGATTCAGACGTTAAATACGTTAGGAAGTGAAGATACCTGGGGCATTGACACCAATCCGACGAAAGATAAGGTGTTTGTACCAAGCTATGACGATATAGTAAATTCCCAATATCAATTCTTTTCAGGTACATATACACAGGTAACCAATACATGAATTGCTTCGAATACGGCATATGCGGCGAATAAACCGGGAATGTATGCAAGTACAACCTGTGCAGATACATGGTGGCTGCGTAACTCTGGTTGTGATACGGAAAATGCTTATTATGTTCTGACTTCCGGGAGGGTTGCCATTGATGCATGTCCGGTTCAGAACATTTGTGGAATTCGTCCCGCAATCTATGTAGATCTGAGTGACACCTCCCTTTGGAAAGCGGGAGATAAGGTGCAATCAGCAGCCTTAGAAGAAGGAACGATAACCAATGATGAGAAAAATGAAACAGATGGTAATCTTCCACTATCGTCTGAGAAGAATCCATTTGGAACAACATCACCGTTGCCGTCGGCACCGTCTACGGATTCCGGTCAGACAGAAATACCTACGGAAAAACCTTCTGTTCCTAATACAACAACAGAGAGTGGGACGACGAAAGCAGCTACGACGGAATCCCATAATACCAGTATGCCAAATACTGCGGAAAAGCAGATACAAGCCAAACCGGCAAAGGTGAAAAACCTGAAGGTAAAGGCAAAAGGTTCGAGAAAGATTCAGATAAAATGGAAGAGAGTAAATAGCGGAAATCAATATCGAATACAACTCTCACTGAAAAAGAACTTTGCAAGTGCAAAGACCAAATATTCTAGTTCTACATCGTTTGTCTGGAAAGGGTTGAAACGAAAGAAACAATATTATGTGAGAGTACAGCCAGTTTCTTCTGATGGACAATATGGAGAATGGAGTAAGGCGAAGAAGGTTAAAGTGCGGTAATAAGCATTTATAATATATATGAAGAAAGGATGTATGAGTATGATTAAAAGGAGAATTGTGATTGCAAGTTGTTTTGTCGCTTGCATTGTGTGCATTTTTATTGCTGTTATTATAAAAAAGCAAAAAACATATAGTGGAGCTAGTCCCAGAGAAAGTGAAAATGTAGTTGAAATGATTCCGGGACAAGAATTACAGATTAATAAGGATGTTGGAAATGCAGCATGGAAATCGGAGAATGAAAAGATTGCGACGGTTACGAAAGACGGTGTAATAAGAGCAAAAAAGACAGGAAAAGTTGCAATTACTGCTAAGATTGATGATACGAATTATAAATATGTAGTAGAAGTGAACCAGCATGATAGTACAGAAAAGTCCAAGCAAAAAGAAGTATCAGAAGAAGAAACTTCTGATGAT
>USBM01000034.1 GCA_900552885.1 uncultured Clostridium sp.
AAACTCCTTGCATTTTTTTCAGAATGTTCTTATACTATTATGGCAGTGTTGATATAACACTATCGGTGCGTGGCTCAGCTTGGTAGAGCGCTTGGTTCGGGACTAAGAGGTCGTGGGTTCGAATCCCGTCGCCCCGATTATACAGATCTTAGAAGAGATTGCAGTAATCCTGTAATCTCTTTTTTTAACATTTTGCGCCGGACAAAATTACGAAGCGGTTTTCTTCTACGCAAAAGAAGCTGCCGTATATACATACGACAGCTTCTTATATGATCTATTCTATCCAATTAATTGGATGATTCTCAAGCTTTACCTACAGATCCGAATAATTCCATCTTCTCTTTAACAGTAGCCTTGATTGCTTCAGCACCCGGAGCTAATAACTTACGAGGATCAAATCCCTTACCTTCTAAGTCCTTACCAGCCTCGATATACTTACGTGTAGCTTCCTGGAATGATAACTGACACTCTGTATTAACGTTGATCTTAGAAACACCAAGTTCAATTGCTTTCTTGATCATATCAGCCGGGATTCCTGTACCACCGTGTAATACTAATGGCATCTCACCAGTCTTAGCCTGGATTGCATCCAATGTCTCGAAGCTTAATCCCTTCCAGTTTGCAGGATACTTACCATGAATATTACCGATACCTGCTGCCAACATATCTACGCCAAGATCAGCGATTGTCTTACACTCTTCCGGATCAGCACACTCGCCCATACCAACAACGCCGTCTTCTTCACCACCGATAGAACCAACTTCACACTCGATAGAAAGACCTAAGTTATGAGCTACATTTACTAACTCTGTAGACTTAGCAAGATTCTCCTCGAATGGATAATGAGAACCATCAAACATGATAGAAGTGAATCCAGCCTTAATACACTTATAACATCCTTCATAAGTACCATGGTCTAAATGAAGTGCTACAGGAACTGTGATTCCTAACTCCTCGTCCATAGCCTTAACCATAGCTGCAACAGTCTTGAAACCTGTCATATACTTACCGGCACCCTCAGATACACCTAAGATAACCGGGCTCTTTAACTCCTCTGCAGTTAAAAGAATAGACTTTGTCCACTCAAGATTGTTGATGTTGAACTGACCAACTGCATAATGACCAGCTTTGGCCTTCTTTAACATTTCTGTTGCTGAAACTAACATGAATCATTCCTCCATTTGTTATAAATATTACAGGTGAAATTATATGCGCACCTGCACACCTAAGCTGATTATACCCTAACTCTTCCAAAAAATAAAGTACAATTTTCCTCACTTACGTTATGTTCAAATGACATTAATCTCTTTGGAAAAGATCACGTGTATACACCTTATCCCTCACGGAATCCAATTTGTCACTGTAACGGTTTGCAATGATCGCATTGCTCTGCGTCTTAAATGTCTCCAGGTCATTCACTACCTTCGAACCAAAAAATGTACTTCCATCTTCAAGTGTTGGTTCATAAATAATAACTTTCGCGCCTTTTGCTTTGATACGCTTCATAACGCCCTGAATGGATGACTGGCGGAAATTATCGGAATTAGACTTCATTGTCAGACGATAAACACCGATCGTTACATCCTTCTCTGCGGTTGGATCATATGTATTACTTGTACCATCTGCCCCACTGTAGGAATAATATCCCGCAATATCCAAGACACGGTCTGCAATAAAATCTTTTCTGGTACGATTACTTTCTACAATTGCCTCGATCAGATTCTCCGGTACATCTTTGTAATTTGCCAATAACTGCTTGGTATCCTTTGGCAGGCAATAACCACCATATCCAAAAGACGGGTTATTATAATGCGAACCGATTCTCGGATCTAAACAGATACCATCAATAATCTGCTTGGTATTCAGTCCCTTCGATTCTGCATAGGTATCTAACTCATTAAAGTAAGAAACACGAAGTGCTAAATAGGTGTTGGCAAACAATTTGACCGCTTCTGCCTCCGTAAAGCCCATAAACAGGGTATCAATATTCTTCTTGATCGCACCTTCCTGTAATAAAGCTGCAAATGTCCTGGCAGCTTCAACCAGACGCTCATTCTCAAGATCTGTACCAACAATAATACGGGATGGATACAGATTATCATAAAGTGCCTTAGACTCGCGAAGGAATTCCGGACTGAAAATAATATTGTCCGTATGGAACTTCTCACGCACAGACTTTGTATATCCTACCGGAATCGTAGACTTGATCACCATGATTGCATCCGGATTCACTGACATTACCAGTTCAATAACCGCTTCTACCGCACTCGTATCAAAATAATTCTTCTGGGAATCATAATTGGTCGGTGCTGCGATCACGACATAATCCGCACCCCTGTAAGCGGCCGCACCATCTGTAGTTGCTGTCAGATCCAGCTCCTTCTCTGCAAGATACTTCTCAATATAATCATCCTGAATCGGAGAGATCTTATTGTTGATCTTCTCAACCTTCTCCGGAATGATATCTACTGCGGTAACATGATTATGCTGTGATAACAAAGTTGCGATAGATAACCCTACATAACCGGTTCCGGCAATTGCAATATTAAGCGGAGAAACCTTCTCTAAATTCTTTCCATTGCCATTCTCTACAAACACCTCTGCCGGATCAAATTGCAATTCCTGTGCTAAAGCTGCCAGCTGCTGCAAAGACGGAACATACTCTCCTGATTCAATATGGCTGATCATGGTGCGATTGATTCCGGTCGCATCTGCCAACTGCTGCTGCGACATGTTGCGATGCTTTCTGGCATCTGCCACTAACTCACTGATCTTAGAAAATGATACTTCTTTCATCTCTTTTACCTCAATTCCAATACATGTTATCAAATGTAACAAAACACAACAAGTTTCTGATAGACTCATCATATCATTTTACGCAAAATAAAGCAACAGTTATTACGTGCAAAGATAAAATGTTATAAAATATAACAAAAAATAGTGTCAATCATGCTTTTGAATGCACAATTGGCACCAATATATTACTTCGATATCCCTTTTTGTTTTCGGACAAATGCCATAATTGCAACATTCAGTATAAATCCAACCACAAAACCTGCAAGATTCAGCAGCATTTCATGAAGATCACAATGTCTGCCGGGAATTCCCATACAGACTTTACCGGCTTCTGCCCATACAGCCAGACCTATACCGGATATCACAAATAACACCCACCAGATTCGGCGTGTCACCCATTCACAGCTTAATGCAAATGCCCCAAACATGCCATATACAAAAAAGGTTGCTGCATGTGCAAGAACACGGATCCGATAATCCCACAACATAATAAGATTCCAGTCATCCGTGTCCATCCGCAACAACTGTAGCACACGGATTGTGAAATACTGACTTGTAGATGCCGTATTCTCCCCATTCTGAAAAGAAAGAAACAGTATGATACCTCCCCAGATGATCAATACAGCAATAAATATATATCGTTTTTTCCATCTGAAACCATGGTTTTTATAACCCACTATTATAAATCCTCCTTGTAACATACACTCCGTCAATCAGTCCGGACGTTCGTCCCGGTAATAATGTACACAAAAACCGACCTCCAAACCGTTAGATCTCACATCTAGCGTATGGGGCCGGTTTCAATATTCTCTATCTTTCCGGTAGTATTATGCCCACAACTTAGCCGGATATACACCAGCGGCGATCATCTCACGGAAGCCTTCCTGTGCCAATGCCGTATCTTCCTGATAGGTAATTCCAATCCACTTATCATTCGTCTCCCGCACCTCAACTTCCACCTGATTCTTATGCAACAGATCACCTACACGAATCGGGATCAGATATTCCTTCTTGAGCGGATCCTTACTGTCGTCTTCTAAGAACTCCACAAATCCATCTTCTAATACCCGGAATAGCTCCGGTCCCGCCGCCCACATATTCATTGATACATGGGAATCCGGTGTGATCCACCTGCTGACTTCGTCGTTATCACACTGTACCGTATCATCCGGGTTCACCGCAATCCCGGTTGTCTCAACAACTTCCTTAAGCATCTTCTGCTCATCCACAATACAGACGCCTCTCGTAACCGTTCCGTTCTCACTTACCGTATTCTTAAGAATGAATCCCGCCATACCCATCTGTAACACACCTGAACCGGAATGATCTTCTAATAAGAAATCATGCAGCTTGTGAAATGCTTCCTTACCATAATAATCATCTGCATTAATGATCACAAATGGCTCATGTACGACATCCTTGCAGCAAAGCACTGCCTGACCGGTACCCCAAGGCTTCGTTCTTCCTTCCGGTACTTCAAACCCATCCGGCAACTGATCTAAAGACTGATATACATATTCTACTTCAATCTCCTTAGCGATCCGGTCACCGATCACTTCCTTAAACTCTTCTTCAATATCCTTGCGGATCACAAATACAACTTTATCAAAACCAGCTTCTTTTGCATCATAGATGGAATAATCCATAATGATCTCTCCACCTTCCGACATCTTAGCAAGCTGCTTAATTCCTGTTCCAAAACGTGAACCGATACCGGCCGCCATAATAATCAATGTTGTTTTCAACACAAGTCCTCCTTATCTCTTGTTCGTTTCCCAATCAATTCTTTAAAAATGTGTTTTATTATTATAACAAAGAACGGATAAATATTCAACTATGCTTTTCGTAGACATTTTAAAACATTTCATAGGTTCTGTTGGGAACATTACACAAACCACCGGCACTCCTATAAATATCAGCCTGTATGCAGTTCTTCTTCCTGCCTACACAGACATACCTTTATCACTTTTCCACCATCCAAGCAGATTCTCCACCGATGGATTGGCATTATCTACCGACCAGATCAACTCAAAATTAAGCGTTTCCGCCGTTCCCTCTTCCTTCATAACAGGAATAATCGCCAATTCCTCATTCTTGCTATATGGTCTTAAAATATATTCGGGTAGCAGGCTTACCCCCATCTCTAATGCTGCCATCAGCATGATCGTCTCCGGCTCTTTCTCCACCGCAATAACCTGCGGCAGAAATCCACCCCGTTCATATACCCAGAGCATCTCCTCCATCTCATCTCTCGACCGTGCCGCCGGCTGCATGATAATAAATGATTGCTCCTTTAACTCTTTGCATGCAATCTCTTTCTTCTCCGCCAAAGGATTATTCTGCGACATCACAACATATAATGGATAACTTCGGATGTACTGCCGGTTCATATTCCCATAAGTCCGTTGGTGGGGCTGCACCGTAAATGCAATATCGCATTCTCCCTTTTGTAAATGATCCATCAAACCACTCATTGTATCCCGGAGAAACTTTAATTTAATATTGGGAAATGCCTCGTGAAAGCCGCGGATGAATTCATAGCAGTCACTCTGCCCGAACCCGCTAATAAAGCCGATCGACAACTCACCGTCTAATCCTGTCGATGCCATTCTGGCTAACCTTATTGCTTCATCACTGCGCCTTAAGATCGCCTTTGCTTCCTTCAGGTATACTTTTCCCGCTGTTGTAAGTTCCATATGATGCTTGTCACGGATAAATAACTGCACACCAAGATTATTCTCCAATGCCTTGATCTGCTGCGTCATAGCTGTCTGGGAGATATAACATTCCTTTGCTGCTTTTGTAAAATTCATATGCTGTGCCGCACAGACAAAATATTCTAATTGATTCAGATTCATAAGTTCCTTCACCTCGCAATAAGTTTTTCTTATGACATATTTGTATTATATCATTAGACAAATATATTTTCCAGTGTCATAATAAGAACAACTTAGTCAGATACAAAAATATGTTGACTCAACACATCCATTTAAAACTAAGAAAAAGTTATAAGGAGGACCCAACCATGGAGAATAAAATTCCATACAAAATATATCTTACAGAGGACGAGATTCCAAAAAACTGGTATAACCTTCGTGCCGACATGACAAACAAACCGGCACCATTATTAAACCCGGCTACGCACAAGCCATTAACCGCCGAAGAACTGGCACCGATCTTCTGTAAGGAACTGGTGGCACAGGAATTAGACGATACGACACCATTTATTGAGATTCCGGAAGAGATCCGGAACTTCTATAAAATGTATCGTCCAGCACCATTAGTCAGAGCTTACTACTTGGAGAAAGCTTTAGATACCCCGGCTCACATTTATTATAAGTTTGAGGGAAATAATACAAGCGGAAGCCACAAGTTGAATTCAGCGATCGCACAGGCTTACTACGCAAAAAAACAGGGACTGAAAGGTGTTACAACCGAGACCGGTGCCGGTCAGTGGGGAACCGCTCTTTCTATGGCATGTGCTTACTTTGATCTGGATTGTAAGGTATATATGGTTAAGGTTTCCTATGAACAGAAACCATTCCGAAGAGAAGTAATGCGTACCTATGGTGCAAATGTTACACCTTCTCCATCTATGGATACCGAAGTCGGACGCAAGATCTTAGCCGCTCATCCGGGAACAACCGGTTCTCTTGGATGTGCTATCTCTGAAGCCGTTGAAGTAGCTACTCACAACGAAGGCTATCGTTATGTATTAGGAAGTGTGCTTAATCAGGTACTTCTGCATCAGTCCGTGATTGGTCTCGAAGCAAAAGCTGCCCTGGATAAATACAATATCACCCCTGATATTATCATCGGCTGTGCAGGTGGTGGTTCCAACTTAGGCGGCCTGATCGCACCATTTATGGGCGAAAAACTCCGTGGCGAAAAGGATTACCGTTTCATCGCTGTCGAACCTGCATCCTGCCCAAGTTTCACAAGAGGAAAATTTGCATACGATTTCTGCGATACCGGTATGATCTGTCCATTGGCAAAGATGTACACTTTAGGAAACGGCTTCATTCCTTCCCCAAATCACGCAGGAGGACTTCGATTCCACGGCATGAGTTCTACGCTTTCCCAATTGTATCATGACGGTTACATGGAAGCAACTTCTGTCGAACAGACATCCGTATTCGAAGCGGCTGAGTTCTTTGCAAGAGCAGAAGGCATTCTTCCTGCACCGGAAAGCTCACACGCTATCCGCGTCGCCATCGACGAAGCACTCAAGTGCAAAGAAACCGGCGAAGAGAAGAATATCCTGTTCGGTCTGACCGGTACCGGCTATTTCGATATGCTCGCTTACGAAAAATTCCACGATGGCAAGATGACTGATTATATTCCTACGGACGCTGACCTTCAGGTCGGATTTGATGGCATTCCGCAGTTCCCGGGAAATGAATTAATGTAAAAAGCACAGAATAGATTCTTGCTCCACTCTGTGCTATCTACCTTATAATCACTCTTATCTTTACAGCAAACGTTTTAAAGATGATAAAATCATATAAAAATCTGCCCTATCCCTTTACAGATCGGGCAGATTTTCATGTGTTTGTTCATTCTGGCATACTCCTGAATGCTATTTTACCTTAATCTTCTTTACTTTACTCCATGCTGACCATTGTTTGTCAAAAGAAGCTGCACGCACCCGGATGTAATAGGTCTTTCCCTTTTTCAGGTTCTTTAATGTATACTTTGTTTCGCCTGCTGTCAGATTCTTTGGCTTTTTAAAATTCTTCTTTGTTGATACTTGAATTAAATATGCAAAGGCATTCTTTGTTTTTCCCCATTTAACTAAAACTTTCCTTTTACCAAGTGCCTTAACCTTTAAACCTGAAATATTACCAGGAATCACAGGTGTTGCCGTCTGAGTTGGTGCCGTTGACTGTGCCGGTGTCGTTGGCTGCGTTGGTGTCGTCGGCTGCGTTGGTGTCGTCGGCTGCGTTGGCGTAGTTGGCGGTGTTAAAGGTGTTTTTTCCTTAATTGTAAGCACAATAACCTGATTTACTTGAATTTCCTCTTGTGTATATGCGACAATCAATTTAACATCCCCAGCCTTATCCGTAGTAATCTCATCCATATTTGTTGTGTAATCGGTTGATGTTAATTCTTTTATAGTCTTATCACTATAAATTGCCGTCACTCTTAAATCATCTATTGTTATCTTATCTCCAATCTGATATATCGTTTTTGTTTTTTCAACTTTAATAGAATCTATAGTCGTAATATCACCAGCAACTACTTGAATCAAAATAACAGAAGTAACTACTATATCATTTTCCTCATAATATATGGTTAATTCTTTATCTCCAGCCTCTGCCATATTAATAGATGCCTCATTTGTTTTAAACTCTGAAATTTGTCTACTTGCACCATCAGAATATATAGCAATCACCTGGACATCATCTACATTGAGTTTATCCCCAACCTTATATTTCACCAATTCTTTACTCGCCGTTATATAAGACAATTTCGCTGTTTTTTCTTCTGTCAGGCATACTCTTTCTTCTTCTCCCGCAATCTGAATACTATTCAGATCCTTGTCTACTGCATCCTCAAAATTAACTGATATCGGCAATTCCGTTCCAACTTGTGCATCTTCAGATATAGCAAAAGTCAATGACAAGATAGTTCCGCTCATAATATCCTCTGTTGCTAATTCCTGTCCGTCCCATACAAATTTGCAGCCTGATACAAATTCACCTGGTTTTGTTAATGTCAAAGGCATAAATGCTACACCATTCTTGGCACTTTTCAAAGTCAACGATGAATCATACTCTAACTTCATTACTACACCCAAAATTCCAGGATTATCTTTTATCAGTATATCAATTGTCACCTCATCGCCTGGTACGGCATTCTCCGGTGCCAAAATCTCTGCACTGATTTCTGAAGCTGCTATAACTTGTTTTGTAAAAAACGGAGTCCATACGGCACCCATTACTAACATTATTAATGTCACTATTATTTTACGAGTATTCAATTTTCTCATCTCCTTTCAGCCACTATACTACTCCACTACATATTTAACCCATTTCTGTACATTAGTTATCTCATTTGATTCCTTAACTTCCGTATCAGACTCCTTGCTTTCTGTCTTCTTGAAATAATATGTGTAGACCTTTGAACGATCTCTGTATCTATATTGTGTATAAGCATTTGTCACAATAATCTGTCTGGTCTGCTCATTAAACCACTGCTTATTATCATATAAATTGAAATATCCACCCATTTGTGAACTATACTGTGTACCAGAAACCGATTTAGGGGAGTCCAACCAGCCTGTATCCACATAATACTGACAATATACGCCACTCCATGTTCCTATACACGGTCCTATATTTCCGGTTCCATTAGATTTCGAACCGTATCTGCTATATAACCACTGTGTTCTATAAGTAGCTGGTATATTCTGCGTTTCAACCTGTCTAGAATCACTTGCGGCAATTGCAGAATTCTGCCATCCGCTCCAAGCACCATAATTACTCCAGACATAACTTGTATCATACAACGTATAACCATCTAAAGTATTTTTATCAGAAGTTGTCGTTGTTGTTTGATCATATGTCCATTTTTCCGCTAACACATGTGCTCCACTTGGCATCTCGGGTTCCAAAACCCATTCAATGGAATCCTGCTTCAATGCCTTAAAGGAATCCTCATTGATTGCAATAACCTCTCCATTTGTCACAGATAACAATCCGTTATCTGTTATCTGATCACAAACATATACATTACCACTTACATTCAGCTTTGCCTTTGAGTTTGCCAATAACTGTTTCAACGTAATATTCTTCGTTAGAATCGCACCTGCACCCGCTGATGTCATTGTCACTGTTCCATCCAATGTCAACGTCGTATCATCTGCCGAACATATTATATTCCAACTTGGTGCTTCTAGCGATGAGGAACTAATCTTGACATTGTTTGACGTCGTTGTAAACGGCACCCCTTTATCACTAACCATATTCATTTTGTTAATAACAGTGGTTTCTGCCTTTGAAGAAATTGATAAATTATTAAATGTATTTTTGCAACCATTCAATTCAACATATTGCGTTCCTTCAGGAATCGCTAATGCCATATTTGTCATTTCAGAAGCAACATCCGCTATATTTAAAACAATATCCTTTGCTCCTGAATTACATATAACCTGCACTAATTCCGCATTTGCCGGTGTCACATTTATCTTTGAAACATCCATAAATGCAGCGACACCAATACTTGTAACTTTACTAGAAATCGTATAATCCTCCAATGACGTACATCCATAGAATGTCTTTGCTCCAATCTTGGTAACTGCCGGTGCTTCCACACTCTTTAATGATGTGCAGCCTTCAAATACTGAATCCGGTAATTCTGTTACATATTTTCCAAATTTTACAGAAGTAATATCTGTATTTCCAGCAAATGCCCCTTTATCGACGCCTACTATTTTTACAACCTCCGGTTCACCATTTACACTATCCATTGTAATATAATCTGGAATGATAACATCTTTTCCAGAACCAGTATAACCCGTGATAAATCCCGTATTTTTATCCACAACAAGATTATCAGAACGTGCCGTTAATTCAAGTATTCTTTCATTTACATAATATGGTATTTCAAATGGAACAACCCCATTTTCATAATCATTAAAATTAGGTGTATTTTTAGAATAATCTACAAAGTCATATGTCTTATCATCTTGTACTGCAAATGTGTAGGCATAATAATTTCTTGTTGCTAATTTATAACCCACAACACCAAACACATGAATTGTACCTGCCTTAACAATTCTATAGTATCCTTCTGGTGCGTTTGCATCAGAATATGTTTTAGTCGTTGAATCTATTTTTTCTTTGGAGTATACAAATGATGTTGAAAACTCTTTAGTATTAGAAGAACTTTGTGAAGTTGAATTTGCTACAGATTCAGATCCTCCTTCATTATGGCTCTTATTGTATCCATATGTATTGCTCACCTTTTCACTTAAAGTCTTCATATTAGACACATTTATACTCGATTCACTTGCATCTTGATATCCTTTATCTTCGCTCCAAACACCTACTTCCGAACAGCCTTCTGTATAAGTATTTCCCCATTTATGATATGCAGATCCCTCAACACCTACGCTAAACTCCTTAATTTTCTTTAACGATCCACTTATAGGCAAGCCACCGCCTTCATCATCACTACTTCCTCCAGCTGTAATTCCACCTTCTGCCCCTCCTTTATATCCTGCATTTATCTTACCTGCCACTTGATATTCATTTGTATTTACCCTTGTAGTAGAATTGGATCCTGTTTCACCATCATTTCTATTAAAAATCTCTACGCTTGAATCACCCTCTACAATATTTACTGAATCAACAATCTGTTTGCCACTTTCGTCTGTATGACTTACCATTTCTGTCAAACTATCATTCCATTCCTTCGACAAAGTCCAAGTATTCGTTCTTGTTGTAGCTTCAGCCAATGTGTTTACAATACCATCTGCCTGCGATTCACTTATACTATCCGATGTAGAAAATGACTCGGTTATATTTAATCCTGTTTTATTATTAAATTGTTTTATTGTATATAAAGGAACATTTTCAATCTGCCCCACTTCGTATACAAATAAATATTCACCTGTATCTGAATTTTCATATTCAATTGGTTTATCAAGTTTATTTACAATTCGCGCTTGATTTCTCTTGCTAGTCCAATTTGCAATTAATGTAATATCTTCTGCCATCCCCTTAGATATTCTATTATAAAGCTTTCCATTCTCATCAGACCACCCCATAAAATTATAACCGTACCACGATGGATCTGTTAATGTTGCACCCTTATTTACCGTATATGTAATAGAATTCATTGGAACTAATGGCGAATCAAACGTAACTGTATATGTACGTGGTGTCCAATGCGCATAAAGTTCAATTTCACCTTTTGTACCCGCCGGAATTTGTTTAATCAATTCAGCATTTGATCCTTCACCATCGTACCAACCTTCAAAAATGTAGCCTTCCACTTTCAAATTAGTTAATCTTAATCCGTCCTCTGAATAATAATATGCCGGATTGCTATTTGTAATATTTATAGATTTCAAGTAAGAATCATCTTCATATATATTGTAGGTTATTGCATAACTTTCCTTATTAGACTCCGGCAACTTATCAACTATCTCCTGCTTTACCAAAACAGCATTACATACCTTACAATGAGATCCTTCTGTAAGACCTGCCTTGTCTACTGTTGGTGCTACTGCTGCATCAACAACTGGCGTATGACCCTTTGCTTCAATCACAGTATCCTGCACCGTAATCTCATTTAAACCATTAACATCTGTATAATACTTACCGCAATCCTGGCACTTCCAATATTCGATATTTCCTTTATCGGTACAATTTGCCTCTACTTTCTCAACATGATTCATCTTGTGCTTATGATCTTTAACAAACTCTACATCATAACCACCTGCTAAATAGCGACGTATTAAGATAATATCTGTCGTATTTACTTTAGCGTCACCATTTACATCAGCAGCCGCCTGATTAATCTCTACATCATAACCACCTGCAAGATAACGGCGTGTTAAAATAATATCTGTTGTATTAATCTTAGAGTCCCCATTTACATCACCCAACATTGTATTACCAATCTTGACTATGCCATTCGTAACACTTGTTTCTATAGGATTCATATCTGCATCAATCATATTCTCGCAAGTAATATTAACATTAAGTTCCTCCTCATTTGCCGCATATTCTGACACAGTAAATGTAAGTGAAAGCATATCCCCATCCATTACACCAGACGAATCAACGCTCTGCCCATCCCAGATAAATTTACAACCAGATACATACTTTCCCGGGCCAGTAAACGTCAAACCCGACATCACTTCTCCACTTTTCACTTCGACGAGTGTTAAATCCGCAGAATAATCAAGTTTTAACTCTGCTCCCAATATACCCGGATTGTTTTTTATCGACACATTCACTGTAACAGTCGATCCTGGTGATGCTGTCTTGCTCTCAACCGTAAGTTGAGTTTCTGTCGTTGTTGCTGCTTGTACACTTAGATTGCATGGAATCAATGAAATCATCATTATTAATACCATAGCCACTGCACTAAATCTTCTCTTCATACTCATTGTCCTCCCTTATTTTTTATATATATTTTTCCGTTTTGAACATTCATATTAATTGGAATAAGTTTGTAATCCACTATATTTCCATCTTCATATGAAATATCTACGGAATATTTTCCCTCATTTGCATCCTCAACAATATCAAAATATAAAACTAATATTGTTCCATCTTTAATCTGATCTGTTTGTATTTCTGTTCCATCCCAAACAAAACTACACCCTGAGGACAATTTTTTAGTTGGAGTAAACGTTAATATGTTTTCTAATGCTGCTCCGCTTTCCACCTTGGTTAGTTTATGCTTTATCGAGACCGGCACCGTGTTCATCAAGGACGGCAGGCGCTACCACCTGCCAAACAAGCAGCTGCAAAGCCG